>JASDVE010000064.1:2321-7926 GCA_041891195.1 Myxococcota bacterium
AAACAACGCTCCCCGGCGGCATTCGCCAGCTCGGCATCATGCAGTGGCCGGCAGGAGCTCCGAACCGAACGCAAGAACTCATCGACCTCACGCTCGCGCAACGTCCGACACATCTCGTCATCAACACGCCGAATACACCCTTGATTCGCGCTGCTCTCAAAGCCGGGATCGACGTGTATCCGTTACTCGCCGACAGCTTTCGAGTTCCCGGACTCAAAGCGCGGCTCCGCTACTGGTGGTTGGGACGAAATCTCGCGCATTCAAAAATTCGCTGGGTGACGAACCGAAACTTGAACGCATCTCAGGACTTGGTCCGCATCGGCGTACCCGCGCGCAAAGTGGTTCCGTTCGATTGGCCGCCCGTCGTGTCCCCCTCGGACTTCAGCCCCAAACGCCAAGCCGCGAATGCCGACGCGCCGCGCTTGTTGTATGTCGGCCAGGTTCGGGTCGAAAAGGGCGTGGGGGATCTCATCGATGCGACCGAGCGCCTCGTAGCAGCCGGAATGCAATGCCGACTATCAATCATCGGCGACGGAGACATCGAAGCGTTACGCCAGCGTGCTGTGGAAGCGAACGTCGCGCCGAACGTCGAATTCCTGGGAAAACTCGGGCATTCAGACGTCATGCGTGCGATGAACAAACATGACATCGTGGTCGTTCCGAGCTGGCACGAATATCCCGAAGGCATGCCGAACACGATCTACGAAGGCTTGTGTTCCCGCACCCCGCTCTTGGTTTCCGACCACCCGATGTTCGAAGGCCGCATACGGCACGATCGAGATTGTTTGGTGTTTTCAGCCAAAAACGTCGAAGCCCTAGCCCAATCAATTCAAAGACTGATCGCGGACCCCGTGCTCTACACCGCGCTTTCGAACAACGCCGAAGACGCTTGTGCGAACTACTTGGTCGGTGCGCCGTGGGGAGACGTGATCACGCACTGGCTCGGAAATACCGCGGAAGACGACGCTTGGATGGCAGACCGGTCCTTGGCCGCAGAACGCTTTCGCGAGCGCTAACCCCACAGCGCTAGCCGTTCGACGTTGCCTTGGTAAACAGGACTTCCAACTTCGACACTTCGGTTTGGACAAAGTGCTGCTCGCGCACACGCTTTGCACCTTCATGGCCCATGCTGTCGAGTTCGCTCGGTGTGCAGTCGAGGGCCTCTCGCAGCGCGGTGGTCAAAGCGACGGTGTCCCCCGCCGCGACGAGCCAGCCATTGGCCGACTCGCGCACAAGTTCCGGGATGCCCGCGATGTAGGTACTGATCACCGGACGCCCCATCGCAAAGGCTTCCATAATGACAACCGGCAGCCCCTCCGCGAAACTCGGGAGCACCATGCAGCGCGACCTCTTGAGTTGCGCGCGAACTTCGCGTTCGGAGATCCAACCCGTAATCGAAACGTGGCCCTCGATACCAAGCTCTCGCATCCGGGCTTCGACTTCGGGGCGCATCTCGCCGTCACCCGCTAGGACGAGCTTCGCATCTCGCCCTTCTTTGAGCAGTGCCGCGAACGCGTCGAGCAAGATCAGCTGTCCCTTTTGAGGGCAGAGCCTCCCCACGCAGGTAAACGTCGTACAGTCTTCGGAGATCGGCTCACAGTCTTCGAAGAACGACTCGTCGACCGAGCAATGAATCACTTCGAGTTTGTTCCAGTGCTCAATCGGTACCCAACGGCGAAGCTGTGCGGTGGTGTAGTGACTGATCGCGGCGGTGAACTCCGTCGCTACAACCTTGGCGCCAAGTTCGTGCCCCATCGTGTCGTCGAACTCGTCGGGGCCGTGGACCGTCATGCTGAACGTCGGCCCACCGAGGTTCTTCATGATCATCGCAACGCTTGCGGCGTTGCGACCAAAGTGGGCGTGGACATGTTCGACACTGTCTCGGCGTACCCACGACAGGAAGTACGTGGCTTCGAGCAGATAGGCGAAGCGCTGCGTAATGCCCGGCCCGGGTGCGCGAAGCTTCTTCGCAATTGCAGCAATTTCTTTCAGCACTCCTACCGGTGTGCGCAAAAACGCAACGCCGAAAGCCCCGATCCACTCAACGGGAGACGCGTCAAAAAAAACACGCGTCTTATTGAGTTCCTCAATGTCGAGCGGGTCCACAACCCCCGAGTCGGCTTTGCGCACTGACAGCCGGGTAACCTGGTGGCCGAGCACTTCGAGACCAAGTACTTCGCGCCGCACGAATGTATGACTGACCTTTGGATACTGACCCGTGAGATACGCGAGCTTCATTTATACTCGATGATGGCTTGCTGTTTGCCGGCGCGACGATTGCGCAAAAACTTGATCAACCCCTGCATCTTCGGCACTTGCGAGAGCAAACATGAAACGGCCCACGAAAGTCGCTGCGCAAAGGTAAACCGCTGGGCGTCGAGACGAAGGGCGACACGGGTAAGTTGCAGTGCATAGGTCGCCACAACGAAGAGAACCGCCGCGGGCGCAAACACGAGAAAGAAAACCGTTGCAAGCGGCATCACCGCCCCCCAAAGCCAAAGGCTCCGCATATTGCGTTGAAAGACGCCAACGTTTCCTTCGCGCGATGAAATTTCTGCGTAGGCGTGCCCGCTGCGAACCGAGCGCGACCAGTACTGGCCAAGAGTTTGAATGTCCGCGTCGTGGTGGCTCATGGCCTGGTCCACGCGAACGACCCGCCCTTCGAGCTGACACAGCCTTCCACACAACTCCGGGTCTTCTCCCGCGATGATGTTTGCGTTGTAGCCGCCGACTTCCCTAAAGGCCGCGATCCGGATCATCACGTCACCCCCGAAGCCAATGCCGTCGACATCGCCTATCGGGGCCTGGGTCCATTCGAGATCGCACCACAGGTTATAGATAGAAGCACTCGGGTGGCGCTCGCGGCGCCAGCCACAAATTGCGAGCCAGTCCGCGTGTACGCTCAGCTCACGGGTCGCGTGTTGCAGCCAGCCGTCGGCCAGACTGCAATCGCCGTCCAGAAACTGGACATAGAGCAGCGAGTTGTGAGCGCGCATCAAATGCTCGAAGCCTTCGTTGCGCGCACGCGCCGCGGTGAACGGCACGCTCATGTCGAGGTTCACGATCGACACCCCGTGCGACTCTGCCAACGCGACACTGTCGTCTGTGGATCCCGAATCGACGTACACCACCCCACCGATGCCTTCGGGCATCGATTCGAGGCAGAGGCGCAAGCGGTTGCCTTCATTGCGGCCGATCAATACGAGCCCAACTGCACGAAGCTCACTTTCTTGAGCGGCCATGAATTCCTCGAATCTCGGCAACATCGCCGGTCGGTGCGAAGTCGAACTGTCCGCTGCCAACAGATCTCTCTCAACATCAATCGCTGTAACGGCTACCTAGACCATATCGAACGGTATGGCGGACACCATGAAAACAAAGATGGGCGATGATCCCATGAATTACGAGCAGAATCACGGGCACCATTACGGGATAAGTGACGGGATGAATTGCCAGATGTTGCGACGGACGGTCTCCGTTAGCATGACGTTTGCGTGCGTCTCACAATTTTGATTTCCCTCACACCCGAGCAGCCAACGTCATGACCGAACTCCCGAAGCCCAATAACGACCAGGACCGCACGCTGATTTCGGATGTCGAAGGGCACGGGTGGCATGTCATCAAAGTCCCCGAACTCGAAAACTCACCAGGTTGGGCATTTTCGATCGGCTTGCATCATTCGTTCTGCCATCCAGAAGTCGTGGTCTTTGGCCTTCCAGACGAGATGGCGCATCAAATGATCAATAGCCTCGGTGACGACATCCGCGAGGGCACCAAGTTCGAGCCCGACACCCTCGTGACTGGGGTGCTCGAAGATTATTCGTGCTCGATCAAAACCGTGGACCCTTACTGGTACCCACCCTTCCTCGGCTATGCGACCTGGTTTTACCAAGGCCTCGACTTCCCGGTCGTGCAGTGTTTGTGGCCCGACCGCGAAGGGAACCTCCCCAACGAAGCCGCGTTCGATACCAACTTGATTCCCTTCCAGCCGTTGCTCTGGCACGCGGACCCCAAGGCCGCGCGGGCCGAAAAATTGCTTGCGACTCTTGATGATTAGACCCATGACGATGGAGGACGAGTAGCCTCGTGCAAAGGCCGATCACCAGCTTCGCACTTGATCAAGAAGCGCATTGGACGGCGACGCTTTCATGCGGGCATTTGCAACACACGCGGCACAACCCACCTATATCAGAAAGGCCGTGGGTGCTCTCCGAAGAAGGACGGGCCTCGCGGATCGGCACTGAGCTCGACTGCTTCCGTTGCGATCGGTTTGAAATGCCGGACGGGCATGCACCGTATCAACGCACTCCTGACTTCAACCATGACAGCGTTCCCGCCAGCCTACGCAAGTCTCACTCGACCAAGGCGGGGGTCTGGGCGCTGATCCATGTCGTCTCAGGAAGCCTTCGCTACGGGGTTGAGCCTCCAGTCCAGCTCGACCAGGTTGTCACGCCTGAAGCGCCGGGCATCGTCGTACCCGAGCTTCTGCATCACGTAGAGCCGCTGGGTGACGTGGAGTTCTACGTAGAATTCTGGAAATCGCTATAAGAAGAACAGAACACACGCGCCTAAAAGCCGCGCAGTCGCCCCAAGAGAGACCGCGGCCTACAGGGAGGGTACACATCGATGTCAGGTTTTTTGGACGATCAGGATGCCGCCGAGCGAATTCTCAACCACGTCGAGAACGGGACGACAGACCACAGCGACGAAGTCTGGCGAGAGCCGGTGGCGAACTATCTGAATCCCGCCCGCCTCACGTGCGAAACTGATGAAGTGATGCGCCGCACGCCGATCGCATACTGCCCTTCCGCAGCGCTGCCCGATATTGGCTCCTATGTCGCGCGCGAATCAGCGAGGACTCCGCTGGTCGTCGTGCGCGGGCACGACCAGAAAGTCCGCGCGTTTAAGAACGCGTGCCGACACCGCGGCACCCAGGTCGCAGAAGGCAGCGGCTGCGCGAAAGCATTCGTCTGCCCGTATCACGGCTGGACGTATCAACTCGACGGCAGTTTGCATCAGGTCCCCCATGAAGAAGGCTTTCCCGGCTTCGACAAGACTGTTCACGGACTCGTGCCCGTCGACTGCGAAGAGCGCTTGGGCATGGTGTTCGTAACCCAAGAAGAATCCCTTTGGAAAGAATTGCCGTTTCGAGACCTCCCGCAGTTGATCGAGTCTGATCAAAAGCTAATGAGCGCGACCGAAGTCGAGATCGATGCCAATTGGAAAGTCCACCTCGAAAGTTTTCTAGAGGGCTACCACATCCGCTTTGCTCATCCGGAGACGTTCTATCCATACGGATACGACAATCTCAACTTGATCGAGTTCTGTGGACCGCACGGACGAATCACATACCCGTTCCGGCGAATCGAAAAGCTCGCAGACGTTCCGAAGCAAGAGCGCAACATCGACGGTCGCGTCACCTTCGTTTATCACGTGTTTCCGAATGTCGTGATCACGGTGCTCTCGCGACACACCAATATCGTGATCATCGAACCCGTCACTGTCGACCGCACGCGCATTGTGACCTATGTGCTCACCAACGCGGGAGGTGGCGAAGATGCCGCTGCACTCGCGGAGCGCGACAACTCGTTCGTGACCCAAACGG
>JASDVE010000065.1:0-7901 GCA_041891195.1 Myxococcota bacterium
GTTTGGGCGTGCGACGCGTGATGACAAAGCACGCCTCATTGTCTTCCCCCGCGAGCATGAGCAGGGTGACCGCCGCTCGCTTCAAGTCCGTTGCGTCGTGGGCGCGGCGATCAAATCGGTCAAGATTTGTTTGCATTCGGCCACGCAGCTCGTCGTCGAGCTTGAGTGCTGATGTTGACATGGCGGAAGCCTAACGCGGTGCAACGCAAAACCGGCAAACAGCACTCAACATTGCCGGGGAACGACCTGGATGCGAGCGGCTCGCGGTGGACAAAGAAAGCAAAGTTGGCCACGATGACCCTCTCGCGATTGAGGACTTCTCGCGGAACCGGCTCTAGCCTGCCTCTGGGCCATTCGAATTAACCAGTGAGCACACCTCACAACCGCGAATCGCGGGCGACAACGAGTAGGGCCAATTTATGGGCTGGGATTTTTCAACTGAACCGGAGTTTCAAGAAAAGCTCGATTGGGTAGAGCAGGTGTGTCGTGAAGAAGTCGAGCCACTCGACATGATCTTCCCGTATGCGGTGCGCTCGAAAGACCCCAAGATCAAGGCGCTGGTGAAGCCCCTGCAAGACCAGGTAAAAGCACAGGGACTTTGGGCTTTATTTCTCGACGAAGAACTGGGTGGTCCCGGCCTTGGTCAGCTTAAGCTCGGCTTGCTTAACGAGATCCTCGGTCGCTACGGCTCCGCACCGCAGATCTTTGGCGCTGCCGCGCCGGACACCGGCAACATGGAAATGCTTGCCGCCTACGGCACCGAAGAGCAAAAAGAGCGCTGGCTCAAGCCGATGATCAATCAGGAATTGTGGTCGGCGTACTCGATGACCGAGCCGCAAGGCGGCTCTGACCCGCGCCTGTTCAAGACCCATGCGATTCGCGTAGGCGACGATTGGGTGATCAACGGCGAAAAATGGTTCACCAGCGCGGGCCGTGCGGCGGACATCATCTTCGTCATGTGTACCAACGGCATGTTCGTCGTGCCGCGCAGAACGCCGGGTGTCGAAATCATGCCCGAACCGCGATCACACAATCACATCAAGTACAACGACGTGCGGATCCCCGGGGATCATCTGCTCGGCCCCGAAGACGGCGCTCGCGTTCTTGCCCAGCGGCGCCTCGGCGGCGGACGCATTCACCACGCGATGCGCACAATTTCCCAATGCAATTTGGCATTTGACATGATGTGCGAACGCGCGCTCAGCCGAGAGTCCCACGGTAAAATCATTTCTGAACATCAGATGGTGCAGGAAAAGATCGCCGACTCGTACGCCGCGATTCGCATGCTTCGACTCTTCGTGCTCGAGACCGCCTGGAAGATAGACAACACGAGCACGCAGGAGGCACGTACTGATATTGCCGCGGTCAAGTACAGTATGGCGAAGGTACTGCGCGAGGTGTCGTTCAACGCTCTGCATATCATGGGCTCCTTGGGCACAACGAACTTGACGCCACTTCAAGCCATGTATGCTGGCGCTCCGACCATGGGGATCGCCGACGGCGTCGACGAGGTCCACAAAGCAACGGTCGCGCGCAACGTGCTTACCCACTACGAAGCGCACGAAGGCTTCTGGCCCACTGAGTACATTCCAGCCAAACGCGAGAAGGCCCGCGAAAAATTCGAGCCCCTGTTCAAGGCTGACGAAGACTTGCGAAAAATCGCTGATGGCTACGCGAAGTACATCAAGAGCCGTACCTAACACCCGAGGTCAGCCCGCAACCAAGGCCAGCCCGACGCACTGAGGGATGGACCCCGAGCGATTGCGCTAGATCGTTAAGCGCAAGCGCTTGGGGCGGGACTTCACCTGTGGTTCCACCATGCCAGGTCGGAGAACGAGCGAAGATCGAGTTCGTGGGTCCAAACAGAGCGATGCTGCTGCGCAACGTGGTAGTACGTCTCCGCAATTTTGCTCGGCAGAAGCAGGCCGTCGTTTTCCAGGCCACGCGTTTCGCGAAGCTTTTGGAACCCCTCGGGCCCAAGCATCTTTCCCAGTGTGTCCGGCGCGTCTACCGCACCGTCGATCAACAGATGCGCAACATGGATGCCCTTCGGCGCGAACTCGGCATTGAGGCTCTGGCACAGCATGCGCCGCCCACCCATTGCTGCAGCGTGCGAGTGCTGGCCTGCGTTGCCGCGGACCGCCGCCGTCGCAGAAGTCACGAGGAGAGTGCCCTTCCCCCGCTCTTCCATCCGTGGAAACACGGTCGATGCAAGTCGGAAGAGTGCAAAGGTCGCCATCCGCCATCCGACTTCGAACATTTTGTAGCTGGTGTCCGCGAGCGCCCGGTTCCCGATCTGTGCGCCGAGGTTGAATACAACGACTTCGATCGGTCCGATCTCCGCTTCGACTGCAGCAACACGATCTTCGATGCTGTTTTCATCGACCGCGTTGAGAAGGTAGCCAGTTGCCGAACCGCCTTCTTCTTCGATTTCGCCTACGAGCTTATGCAGCCCCTCTCGATTACTGCGACGACACAAAACAGCGTGGTAACCCTCTTGCGCGAACTTCTTCCCAACAGTGCCTCCAATGCCGGCACCCGCTCCAATGACTAGACACACGGGTTTCATACGAGCGGGTCTCCTCTCGCCTGGAAGTCTGCAAAAATGCAAAACAAAGCCCCCTTCCACCATGCGCGGAAAGGGGCTTTAGATCTCGCCTATCTGGGTTTCGCTTAAGCGCTCTTTCGGATCCCCGTGCGCACCGCGACGGCGCCAACTAGGAACAGGATTGCAGCACTCGGTTCCGGAACAGCGCTGGCCGTTACGTTGTCGATTCCGCCCGATCCACCGAGGCGGACGACGACACGATCGAACCTGATGCCACTCACGACGTTAAGACGGTTCGCGCTGTTATCGCCAAAGATCACGTCAGGCTTGACGAAGTCATCGAACATCACTTCTTCCATCCGGACGTCCCCCAGGAAGAATTCAACCGAGCTGGGCGCTCTGCGATGGCCGATGCCGATGTCAACCACGTCCATCTGAAAGTCAGTGAAGGGACCGACGGACGAGTAATCGAACTCGATGGTTCCACCGGGCCGGCTGCCCTCGTCGTCAGGATCCAAGCAAAACGATTCACCACAACTTTTCATTTTTTCTTGGATGATCATGATCTGTCCAAGATCGGTGTTCAAATCGATGTTGCCGCTCTTCCATCCATTTTCTCCACCCTTGATGCCGGTGGAATGAAACTGAAGGTCCGGGTCTGCGGTGCCCAAAACATTGGTGTCGAACGACACGCCCATGTCCGGCCCCCCACCCAAGTTTGTGGTGCGAATCTCGACACCCTGTGAGTCTCGAATAATTTGACCGTGGGAGAACTCTTCGAAGTTGATCGTAAGCGCAAAAGCTGGCGCCGCGATCGCGGAAAGAAGCAACACTGTGAGTATCGCTCTAAGTGCGTATGTCATTTTTAGAATCCCTTTTCTTGCTCAGCAGATCGTTGGACAAAAATTCTTGACTTGCTTTTGCCCAATCCGGTAGAAAGGCCACACCCCGCACTGGTTAGTGCAACTCCCACAGATAGCAACGTCGTTATATGAGCGACCGTAAGGGGATACCGAATCGAATGCACGGGGCATGCGCCCTAACGATGTAGGCACCAAGGCGAGTTCCCCATCGCCTGGGATGCCCGCTTCCGGAACGAGGAGCCAAAGCCTCTCGCTGGGCTGAAGGACTCGTCGAAATGTGCATATCGGGCTGCACTCAACCGGATCCTAAACCTTTTCCGTGGATGGCTTGATTAAGGCTACTTCGTCCATTTCTTGCTGATCAGTCGTTCTTTCCCTTCTTGGATTGTGAAACCGCTCGAGGGAGTCGAAGACATCGGCTCTTGCTTCTGCTCGGGTTTGGGCTTGGCCGTCGGTTTATGCGCTCTCGTTTCCGCAAGCCGAAGAACCCCTATGCAGCCGCGTTGCTTTCCGGGTGAATTATCGTCTTTTAGGATGTGTCCGCGAGATCAGGTCAGCCCCCACCTGCGTGAGGACGGTGTCGAGCCGTTGTCACATCATCGCGCGGCCGGTTGGCTATAAATGGCTTCGGCAGCGAGTTGTCATCCCTAACGAAATGCGTCGCACTGCAAGCCACCCGGGTTGGGAGAGTCGTGGCCAAAGCCAAGCCAAAACAACCTCCGGCAAATCATCGCAACGCCTTCGTCGCGTGCTTGTGCGTCGTCGCCCTCTATTCGGCGTTCGCGCACTGGCCGGTTCTCTCCGCACAGGCGCACTGCTTCGACGACAACGAGTTTGTCACTGAAAACCCACTCGTACAAAACCCGAGTCTCGCGTCTGCGGGGCGGTTCGTGGGCGAGGTTCTCGAGCCCTCGACTGTTCACGGCTACTACGCCCCGCTCACGATGATCTCGTTGATGTTCGATTATGGCTTGGGCGGTCGGCCCGACGATCTCCGACAGTTCCACCGCACCAACCTCCTGCTCCACATTTTGAACGCCATGCTGGTGTTCGCGCTGCTCTATGGGCTTACGAACGCGCTCGTTCCTGCGCTGTTGGCAGCAATTCTGTTCGCAGGGCACCCGCTATCGGTCGAACCGGTTGCCTGGCTCGCAGAGCGCAAAACATTACTGGCGGCATTCTTCAGCTTGGCTGCACTGCAATTGTACGTTCGAGGCACCCGCTCCGACCAACCGCGCTTGCGTCACGCCGCTTTGGTCGCATTTGCCCTTGGGTGTCTCGCGAAGCCAACCGCAGTCGTCGTTCCCGCTCTCATGCTCACCCTGGACTACTGGCCTCTTGGCCGACTAGACCGAAAGGCCGTCACCGAGAAAATTCCATTCTTCGCCTTGGCCACGATTTTCGCCACCATCACGCTGGTGTCCCATCAACGAACCGTGGGGATCGACGCACCGGCGGGGGGCATCATCGAAAGCGTGCTCACGGCCTTTCACCTCATTGCGTTTTACTTGGGCAAGGTGGTGTGGCCAGTCGCACTGACACCCGTCTATTTGCTACCCGCTCCCATGTCCGTTGCGAACCCAACGATCGCATTGGGCCTGGGAGTCAGCGTCGCACTTGGAGTGACGAGCCTCTGGCTTGCAAAACGCGGCGCTCGTGCTCCGCTTGTCGGCCTACTCTTCGTGGTGCTTGCTCTGTCTCCAACTCTCGGTGGGCTTCGGTATTCGTGGGTTGTCGCTTCGGATAAGTATATGTACTTACCCGCAGTAGGCCTCGCGCTCGTCGCAGCTTGGCTTCTCGACCTAGCGTGGCGTCGTACAGGGACCTGGAAGGTCGGCACTGCTCTCATCGCACTAACTTTGATCGCCATTGAAACAACCACGGCCCGCGCGCAGTTGAACCAATGGCGAAACACCGAAACGCTCTACAACCATATGATCAACTACACGCCAGACGTCTCGATCCTGCACGCGAATCTTGGCGAGGTCCATTGGCAAAAAGGACGCGTCGAAGCGGCGCATCAAAGCTTTGCTCGGGCCCTCAAGCTTGACCCCAACAATCCGAATGCGCACAACAACCTCGGCGTTCTATTCTGGGCAACCCAGCGCCCACAAGAGGCTTTCAAACACTTGTCGCTCGCCGTCGCCGCCGACCCCAATCTTTCACAGCCGCACCGCAATCTAGGAATCGCGTTAAATGGGATTGGCCGCTTCGCAGAGGCCGCAAACGAGTTCGAGCTTTCGCTTGTGATCAACCCCGGCGACCCCCAGACCCAATGCGGCTATGCCCTATCCCTTTCGGAGACGGGTCGTATTGCAAAGGCACGGGAACACTACGCTGAATCCGTCCGCTTGCAGCCCGGCTGCGCACTGCCACCGGGAGCGCTGCAATGAAGCAGCCAAAGAGAGGAGTTCGGCCTTGGCTCGTGCTTCTATGTATAAGTGCTGTTGCGTTCTCAGGAAGTGCGTGCGCTCCGTCTAGCCGCAACGACATCGTCGTGGTCTTTTTGCTCGACACACTCCGTCAAGACGCGCTCGGGTGTCACGGCAATCCTCTGAACACGACGCCCCACATCGATGGTCTTGCCCGCGACGGCGTGCGATTCAAAAACGCAATCTCGGCATCGGGATGGACACTGCCTGCAGTGGCCTCGCTACTCACCGGTACCTGGCCAAGTATTCACGGCGCGACGGGGAAAGGGGTCGCTCTCACCCCGATCCGCGATGAGATCCCAACAGCTCCAGAGATCCTGAAACAACAAGGATTTCGAACGGTGGCAATCGCAAACGCGGCGTTCGTAAGCCCGATGGTCGGAGTTCATCGAGGCTTCGACGTCTTCAATCACAGGTACAGCTACAACGACGACGGGCGAATCGCGGGTGAAGTGGTCGACCTCGCGATCAAACAGCTGGACGAGAGTAAAGACCAGAACAGTTTTTTCTTCGTTCATCTGTTCGACCCGCATCTAACGTACGCACCACCACCAGGGTTTGACACCAAGTACGCCGAAGGTCGAACCGCTCCAACGCTGCCCATCACGGCTGCGACGTGCTTCGAAATGCAGCGAGGTCCAAAACACAACCTTCCTCCCTCGCCCGTTGACCAACGATATGTTCGTGCCGCGTATCTCGGCGAAGTCTCCTACATGGACGAGCAAGTCGGACGCTTCCTCAATGCGCTTCGCACCCGAGGCTTGTACGACGACGCGACGATCGTCGTCACTTCGGACCACGGCGAAGAGTTTTGGGAACACGGCGGCTTCGAACACGGGCATTCGCTCTACGACGAACTCGTGCATGTTCCGTTGATCATCAAGCCACCGACTCACGTTGACGTCAATCAAAAGGTCATCCAAAACGCGGTACGCGTTCTCGACGTGATGCCCACGATCTTCGAGGCCATCGGTGTCGATTCGCCAGCGAGTTTCGAGGGCAAATCCATGCTTCCGATCATGCGCGGTGAACGCGATGAGCCTCGCGCCATCCTGATGGAAAGTACGCTTTATGGTCCACCCAAAATTGCCTGGCGGACCGAGCGGTACAAGTACATTCACGATGCTACCGCTGGCCCCGATGGGGTCGGAGAACTCTACGACCTACAAGCTGACCCGGGCGAAAGCCAGAACGTCTCCGCACAACAACTCGAGACCGCCAAGCGCATGCGCAAACAACTCTTCGACTTCTACTTCGAACTACGCCGACGTTCAGACCAGATGTCCGCGCCTGAACCCGTCGACCTCAGCCCGACTCGAATTCGCCAGCTGAAGAGCCTGGGGTATATCCGCTAGACCAAATCCGAAGCGCGACCGCACAACTCGAAGCTAAGTTTCGTCGCCTTTCCAAGCACAGGAACAAGCAATCAAAAATCTCGCAAGCGCAGCCATTGTCCTCATTATTCTTGTCGTTGTTGCCGTGTGCGTGCTGCACCAAGCCGGTGGCGGCGCCTACGGCACTTCGGTCCGCGCTGGATCTCCCACCGAAAGTGTGTTGTCCACCCATGCAGTCGCCGACCGCTCGGAACGACAAGCGGAAACTGCAAGTGATCTCAGTGTCTTCAATGCGAAGCAGATTCTGTTTGGCGACTTGCATGTACACAGCTCGTTTTCCGTCGACGCGTTTCAGCTCACATTGCCGATGGCGGGTGGCGAAGGTCTTCACCCGGTCGCCGACGCTTGCGACTACGCGCGCTTCTGTTCGAACCTGGACTTCTGGTCGATCAATGACCACGCCGCTTCACTGACCCAACGGCGCTGGGAAGAGACTGTCACTGCGGTTCGTCAATGCAACGAAATCAGCGGCGGAGGCAAAGACGAAGACCCCGATCTCGTTTCTTTCCTTGGCTGGGAATGGACGCAAATGGGTTCGACTCCAGACAACCACTACGGACATAAGAACGTCGTCCTCCGTGACTTAGCCGCGGATGCGATTCCCACGCGTCCAATCGCAGCCGCTGCGCCCCCAGGGGTCCCTTCGCCGGTGGACGTAGCTAGT
>JASDVE010000066.1:0-27915 GCA_041891195.1 Myxococcota bacterium
GGTTACAAGTCCGACGAGATCATGGGCGTGCATGTCTCTCGCTTGTACAAGAGCATCGAAGAAGCCAGGCGTGTGATGACCGCGATGCGGAGCGAAGAGCACGGCGGCAAAGGGATCGTCGAGACTTTTCAAACCTGTTTTAACTCAAAGAGCGGGAAAGAGATACCGGTCGCGATTTCCGGCACCATCATTTACGACGAAGACGGTACGGAGAACGGCACGATCGGTTACGCGAAAGACCTGCGTGACATTTTGCATCGTGATCAACTCGCAACCCTCGGTGAAGTTGCGGTTGGGTTGTCGCATGAGATCAACAACCCGCTTGCCGTAATCCTGAATCAAACCGCTCTGCTCGAAAGCGACATTTACGCCCTCGCACAAGAGAATGACACCTCGGTCGAAACCGAACGCATCGATGCGATCCGTCGAGAGGTCGAGCGCATCGCTCACATCCTCGAACGCCTCGGCGAAATGGTCGAAACCGACAGCTACGAAACCGTGAGCTATATCGCGAGCGCGCGCATGATCGACCTCAAACACCGGCATGACCCCGAAGCCGCGGTGCAGCGTTGGCGCGATCGTCTCGCTGGAAGTCGAATTCTCGTCGCGGACGACGACACGGGCATCTGTCATTCGCTGCAAGAAATTTTGGTGAACTCGGGCTGCGAAGTAAAAACCGCGACCGACGGTGCAGAAGCCCTTTTATACATCAAGCAAGAGCGCTTTGATCTGCTCCTCACCGATGTCGTGATGCCCAAGATGGATGGCCACGAGCTGTATCTGACCCTCAAAGAAACGCATCCCGACTTGCCGGTCTTGATGATGACTGCCTTCCACTACGACAAAGATCACATCATCAAGCGCGCACGCATGAAGGGGCTTGAGGGCGTGATCTTCAAGAAGCCCCTCGACCCGGATCGTTTGCGCGAGGTGATCTGCGAAACACTCGGGCGCTAGGAGTCTGGCGTCTTCTGTCGCGCAGACGCCTAGCGAAAACGTTCGGGTGTGCGGGCGATGCAAATAGCATGGACGCTCTTCGCGCCCGCGGCCTTCAAGCAGCGCGCGGCTTCTTCGAGGGTGCTCCCGGTTGTGACGACGTCGTCTACGAGCCATACGTTGTCGGGAGCGTTTCGCGTGCACGAAAATGCACCTCGGACATTCTTGCGTCTGGCGTTTCGGCCGAGATTGGTTTGAGTGGGTGTGTCGCGGTGGCGAAGCAATAGGTCGGTGACAAGGCCGCTCGTTGTATGTTTTGCGATCGCGCGGGCGAGCAGTGAAGCGGGGTTGAAGCCTCGGCTACGCAAACGACGGTCATGGAGTGGCACCGGGACCACGACGTCCGGAAATGGCGCCGGCGACGTTTGTGCAGCATCGCGAGCCAGTGCTTTTGCGATCGCGATGGGCGCGGGGTCCAGCCCCGCAATTCCTTGGTGGGGATACTTGAACGCGTGGATCCATTTTTCAGCGTCCCCTGTAAACGCGACCTGGGCCGTACACGAACCGAGTGCCGTCCGTTCCCGCATACAAGCGGTACATCGGCGGGGAGCTTCTGACGTAGCCAGCTTACGCTGACAGTGCGTGCAGCCCGGGTTTTCCATGAAGGACAAACTGCCGACACACGTGATACACAGAACACGCAGGATGTGCGCCGGTGTGTCGTCGACCGTTCTGACCCTGTCGACTGAGCGTGCGCGACATTCTTCGCAAACCGTGGGGAGCACAAGTTCGAGCATGCCCCGCAGCAAAGGGCGGGTGCCCGATATCAGACCTGGTATTGAAACTTCGATGATGCGCTCTTAGGCGGTCGGGGCGGGGACCGGTTTCGCGGTGTCGCTTGGTGCTGCGTCTGGAATGTCGAATTCGATGCGTGGCGCGTCACCCCACAAACCTTCGATGTCGAAAAGTTCGCGGCTGTCGGGTTCGAACACATGGACCACGACGTCGTTCGCATCGATCAAGACCCAACTCGTTTCCTTGCTCCCCTCGGTACCCAAGGGTTGGTCGCCTGTGTGCTTGAGCGCGGTCACGATGCTTTGGCTAATCGCGAGTAGTTGTCGGTTCGAGTTTCCGGTTACGACGACGACGCAATCGGTATACGAAGTCAATTTTCGCACGTCAAGTGCGATGGGCTCCTGGCCGTTTCGCTCGAGGGCGGCTTCAACCACCGTGTCGAGCTTCGCCCGAAGTTGGTCCGTCATGGGCTCGATGGGGGGGGATTGCGCGGCTTCCACGGTGTTTCCTTTCGCTTGCTCTTCAATTGTTTCTTCGTGTTCTTCAGTCTGCTCTGCGTCGTTCGCTGCTGCTGCCGAATTTTGCGGGTCCCCATAGTGGCCACTTGAAACGATTTCGTCGAGGGCTTGTTCGGGGACTTGTGCAGCGATTGAGTTTCCATTCGCCAAATCGATCCGGATCTGAGACGCCGAGATCGGGAGCGCGTCGATGTTAAGAACGAATATGTGGGTATCGCTCTGCTTGTTCGCCGCGGACTTCCCGTCCTCGGCGATGTCGACAAGGCCGCGGGCGAACTCGGGGAGCCATTCACCCAGATGCCCGGGGTCGGCCGGGGGCCGGCTCATCACCACGACGTCCACCAATTTTAAGATTTCGTCCGGTGCCCGCCAGGTCCCCATTTCGATGAAGGCGTCGTAGCCCAAGATGAAAAACAGACGCGCCGGGGCGAGTGCTTTGGTGACGGATGTCAGGGTGTCGATCGAGTAGGACGCTCCTGCGCGTTCGAGTTCGAGTCCATTGACTTCAAAGTCCGCGATCCCGTCAACGCAGGCCTCGACCCAGCGCATGCGATCGGTGGCGGGTGCGATGGGGTCGTGGGCGAGGTCAGTCTTGTGTGGCGGGTTCGCGCTCGGGACGAAGACCACGCGTTCGAGGTCCAGCGCCGTTGCGACTTCGCGCGCTGCCTTTAAGTGGCCCTGATGAATGGGGTTAAAGGTGCCGCCGAAGATCCCGATGCGACGGGCGTCGCCTTTCGAGATCTCGGTCGTCATTCGCGAAGCTGACCCTCGCCGGTCAAGATGAACTTGAGCGTCGTGAGACCTTCGAGACCCATCGGCCCATAAGCGTGAAGCTTCGATGTCGAAACACCGATCTCGGCCCCCAACCCTAGACGGAATCCGTCGGAGAAGGCCGTTGAGCAGTTGACGCCAACTGTTGAGGAATTGACCCGACGCTGCCAGGCGAGGGCGTTGTTGTAATCGTTCGTGACGATGATCTCGGTGTGGTCCGAGCCGTAGCGGCGGATGTGTTCAATCGCGCCGTCGATGTCTTTAACAATCTTGACGGCAAGAATCTTGTCGAGGTATTCCGCCGTCCAGTCGTCTTCGGCTGCGGACTTGGCTTCGGCAAAGACGGCGCAAGTTGCCGCGTCACCGCGAAGCTCGACTCCTTGCTCATGTAGCGCCTTCAAAACTTGGGGAAGCACGGTGTCGGCCGCGTCGCGATGGCACAGCAAGGTTTCGAGGCCATTGCAGACCGCCATCTGCTGCAGCTTGGAGTCGAGGACAATATTCGTCGCCATGTCGGCGTCCGCGCTTGCGTCGATGAATACATGGCAAATGCCGGCGTCGTGACAGATGACGGGGATCGTTGAGTCGGCGAGCACTTTGCGAATCAACCCCGAACCACCGCGGGGAATGATCAAGTCGATGAACTGGTTTGCCTTGAGGAGCACGTCGATCGCGGTGCGATCGGTTGTCGGCAAGATCGCAATCGCGTCTTCGGGGACGCCCGTTTCTCGTGCGGCTTGTTGCAACACCTTTCCAAGGGCTTGGTTTGAATGAAAGGCTTCGGACCCGCCCCGCAACACGACGGCGTTCCCCGCCTTGATGCACAGCGCGGCGGCGTCGACGGTGACGTTCGGTCGCGACTCATAGATCATGCCGATGACACCGAGCGGGATGCGCATGCGCGCAACGCGCAGGCCGTTGGGCCGGATGTAGCTCTCGGTGACTTCACCCACCGGGTCCCGCAAGGCGACAATGTCGCGCAGGCCCTGGATCATGTTGTCCCACTTGCCGCCGGCGATCGAAAGGCGGTTGACCAGCGGAGTTGCGACGTCTTTTTCGCGCGCTTCTTTTTGGTCGAGTTGGTTGGCTTTAAGGATCGTTTCTTTCGCTTCTTCGAGAAGCTCGGCGGAGCGCAAGATCCAGGCGTTCTTGGTCTCGGTACCAAGGTCACCAAGGGCTTCGCCAGCGAGCGCTGCGCGCTTTGCAATGTCAAGAATTTCGTCGCGGAGTTCCATGTGGTGTTCCTGTTTCAACGAGCGGTGGAAATGGACGGAGTCTTTTGCCGACAGTGAGCTTTCAACCAAAACCAGAAGCGAGCCTTCAGCGAAATCAGCGAAATGAAGACGCGTCTTGTGGCGAGATCATGGCGTGAGGACGACGAGGTTGTCTCGATGAATCAATTCGGCGCCGTTCGAAAAGCCTAGCACCCGCTCAATTTCACGCGTTGGGAGCCCTTGGATGCGACCCACGTCTTTTGCTCCGTAGGCGCACAAGCCGCGCGCGATCTCTCGTCCGTTAGGATCGAGGCAAGAAACCGAGTCGCCGCGCTTGAAATTTCCGGAGTGTGACACGACGCCTGCCGGTAGCAGGCTGCGCCCGCGATCGACGATGGCCTTCGAGGCACCTTCGTCGAGGATCAATTTACCGCGGGTACGCGTGGTAAAAGCCAGCCAATGCTTGCGGCTCGCCATTCGTTCACTCGCAACGAATACGGTGCCGAGTTGTTCGCCGCCGAGTACGCGCAACAAAATGTCGGGGGTATTGGCGTTGCAGACCACCGTGGTCGCGCCCGAGTGTGATGCGGTTGTGGCCGCTTCGAGCTTGGTCGCCATGCCGCCGCGCCCAAACGCGCTGGCGCTGCCTCGCGCTGCGCGTTTGATGTCAGGGGTGATCTCGGTGATCTCGTCGTGTAGCGCAGGGCGAGGTTGGCCCGGCATCGGCGCTTCGGTATACAGCCCATCGACGTCGGTCAAAATGATCAGCGCATCGGCTTCGACGAGACTGACGATGTTGGCCGAGAGATTGTCGTTGTCGCCGAAGCGGATTTCTTCGGTCGCCACGGTATCGTTTTCGTTCACGATCGGGACAATCCCAAGATTGAGTAGCTCGCGCAAAGTCTGGCGTGCGTTCAAGAAGCGTTCACGATCTTCGAGACCGGTGCGGGTAAGCAATACTTGGGCGACCTGGCGATCGTGTTTGGCAAAGCGTCGTTGATACAACTCGACCAGGCCGATCTGCCCCACCGCCGCCGCGGCCTGCATTTTGGGAATCGTGTCACCCGGGCCGTCCCATTCAAGACGCGCAGCACCAATCGCAATGGCGCCGGAGCTAACCAACACAACTTCGCGGCCGTCTTCCATTAACGACGAAATTTGTCGTGCGAGTTCACCGAATTTTCGCGTGCGGACGGCGCCGTCTCGTGTGAGCGTGCTGCTCCCAACCTTGATCACGACTCTCTTTGTGCGCGCGAGTTGTTGACGCATCTTGTTCGTGCTCACTTTGAAGACTCTGATTTTGCGGCGGCTTCGTTCGCTTCGGCCGCCTTGGCGGCGTCGACGCCTTCGAACATGGCGCCAATGAGTTCGGTGCATCCGCCGCCTGTTGCACCCGAGATTCGTAAGGGTTTGAGGCCGCGTTCGCGCAAAGCGTCTTCGATGGCCTCGATCCCGTAGCCGTCCGGGCCTTCGTGGAGGACGTCGACTTTGTTCAGCACAACGATTTCCGGGCGTTCCGCGAGGTCTTCTTGATAGCGGGCGAGTTCGCGTCGAATGGCGTCGTAGTCGGCGAGGAGGTCGCGTTCTTCGGCGAGCATTGCACCGCAATCGAGCAGGTGAACGATGACACGGGTGCGTTCGATGTGGCGCAAAAAGCGATCACCCAGGCCGGCACCGTCACTGGCGCCTTCGATTAGGCCGGGGATGTCGGCCGCGACAATTCGTTGCTCACCACGTTCGACGACACCGAGTGAAGGAACCAGCGTCGTGAATGGATACGAGCCGACTCGGGGACGCGCGTTGGAGATGCGCCGGAGCAAGGTCGACTTGCCCGCGTTGGGGAATCCCACGAAAGCGGCGTCGGCGAGGAGTTTGAGAGTGAAGCGGAGCTTGCGCGATTCGCCGGGTTTACCGGGTTGCGCGAATCGCGGAGACTGCCGCGTTGAATTCTTGAACCGCGCATTGCCGAGACCACCACGACCGCCGATGCAGATCGTATGGGCTTGTTTGCGTACGACGAGGTCAACGATCGGATCATCACCTTCGTCGCCCTGTTCGTCATAGACTTCGGTTCCAACGGGGACACGGATCTCGATGTGCTTTCCCGAAGCGCCTTTCTTGTCGCTGGTCCCACCGTCCTGGCCGCGATCGGCTTTGATCTCGCGTCGATGCCGAAAGTCGAGGAGGGTGCGGAGATTTTCGTCGGCGACCAACACAACGTCGCCACCTCGACCGCCGTCGCCTCCATCGGGCCCTCCCATCGGTTCAAACTTTTCGCGACGCATCGAGACCTTGCCGTCACCTCCGTCTCCGGATGTGACGTTCACGAAGACTTCGTCAACGAAGTTCTCTTTCGTGGCCATCGGGTGTCGTCCCTAATCGTGAAGGCTTAGGTGTGAAGGACTGCAACAGTACAGAAGCTGCGAGGGTCCTGTGTAAGTGGCAAAGCTCCCAAAGTCTGCGAAAACGCACGCCGAAGCGACGCTCGAAAGAAGCCAGCGATCTCAAAACGCAATGCTGGCGTTAGGGGCGCGGCCTCGGATCGGGGAAATCGGGCGGATCTTGGCGGGGTGACGTGCGCTGCGTTTTGGGTGCACCAGCTGCAGTCGACTGACCATCGACCAGGCTTCTACTCACCCAAGACGGCGGACTGCGTAGGCAGTCCCCCGGGCTAGCTGTCTACTGAACCGTCAACATAAGCAACCGTGCGGCCTCTGGACTTGCCGTAGCGCACGGTGCCGTCGATCAACGCGAACAAAGTGTAGTCGCGACCCAGACCAACGCCCTTACCTGGGTGAATCTTGGTTCCGCACTGGCGCATGAGAATGTTGCCGGCCCGAACGACCTGGCCGCCGAAAATCTTCATGCCACGTCGTTGGCCGTTACTGTCGCGGCCGTTGCGTGAACTACCCTGTCCCTTTTTATGCGCCATGATGCTGATTCCTTTGACTTCCTGCTGGGTCGCTCAAGCGAGCTTTTGTTCGGAATTTTCTGAACGGAGCCTTCAGCGGTCTTAAAATTAATCGAGCCTTCACCGGTCTTATATAGAGCCGAGCCTTCAGCGGTCTTATATAGAGAACCGAGCCTTCAGCGGTCTTATAAACTGAGCCTTCAGCGGTCTTATAAACAGAGCCTTCAGCGGTCTTATAAACAGAGCCTTCAGCGGTCTTATAAAGAGTCGATTCGCTCGACGCGTACTTCGGTGTAGGCCTGTCGATGGCCCTGCGTGCGGCGGTAACCCTTGCGGCGTTTCATTTTGAAGACGCGGATCTTCGGGTGCTTGCCCTGAGCCGTAATGGTGCCAACGACCTTGGCACCGTCGACGCGCGGGGCTCCGATCTTGACGCCTTCGTCGCCGCCGATCATCAGGATTTCGCTGAACTCGATCGTGTCACCGACCTCGCCACCGAGTTTTTCAATTCGGACAGCAGCGCCCGTATTCATTCGGACTTGCTTCCCACCAGTATGGACAACGGCGTACATCATGACTCCTCAGGCTTGCGAGAGCCGGGGAGTATCCGCATTTCCGGTTCGCCGTCAAGCACTTCCGGCGTTTCAATCGCCGGCGATTCGAACTCCTCAGGGACTTCGGCGGCGGCGGCGCCTCCGCTGGCCCGGGATGCTTCGGGTTTGATTTCAGGATTGAGCTCCACCGGCTCGGCTTCGAGCGGGGATTCGGGTTGTTCTTCCGGGACATCATCGTCGTCTAGAGACGACATGGTGGCGATCAGCGAGGCCGAAGTTCGACGTGCCGGCGTCCTGACGCTTTTGGTTCCGGTCGCGGCACCCCTTGGAGTCTCGGATTCTGGTTCAGGTGTGGAAGCGGCTTCGGCCGCCACAACGGGAGTTTTCGGCTCGGAAGTCTCTGTGGGTGATTCTACGGCCGCACTCTCCTCGGATATACCCTTCGGGGACTCCGTGGCTTCGGATGCACTGGCTTCTGCAGCTTCTGTCATCTCTGCAGCGCCTTGGGTATTTTCATCCTCTTGGCCTTCGGCATTTTCTGCCGCTGCTCCTCGGCCTCCGCCGCGGCGTCCGCGACCTCGTCGCGGGCGCTTGTTTTCGCCGTCTTCTACTTCTGCGCTCGGGCGCGTTCCGTCTAGCCAGCGCAGCGGAATCGAAACCGGCGGTCCGGCGTCGAGTGCGGTGACTTCAAACTGTTCCTGGTGGATCCCAGGGCGCGCGCGAACTTCGATTTCACGGCCAAGCTCTTCACCGAGTTGCACCACACCTTTTTGTCCGTCTCGCAGGAGTTGCTCGGCGACCAGTGGGTTCACGCTGATTGCGATGCGTCGGCTGCTAAAGCGCGGCAAGTCGTTGCGCACTTCGCGCAGCACCTTGAAGGCCACACTCTTGCGCGAAAGCACGAAGCCACGCCCTTCGCAGTACGAGCACGATTCGCAAAGAACTTGAAGCAGGTTCTCGCGAGTTCGCTTGCGTGTCATTTCGACAAGTCCAAGCTCCGAGATTTTCAAGATGTTGGTGCGCGCCTTGTCGGTGCGCAGCGCTTCTTGAAGAGCCCGGTAAACCTTCTCTCGATGATCGGCTGTTTCCATGTCGATCAAGTCGATGATGATCAAGCCACCGATGTTGCGAAAGCGAAGCTGGTACACGACTTCGCGAACCGCTTCGAGGTTGGTTCGCAGGATTGTCTCTTCGAGATCGCGCTTTCCTGTGAAGCGGCCGGTATTGACGTCGATTGCGGTGAGGGCTTCGCCTTGATCGAAGACCAAGTGACCGCCGTTCTTAAGCATCACCTTGCGCTCGAGGTTTTCGGAGATCTTCGATTCTAGGGAGAAGTCGTCGAAGATCGGCGTGGGCTCGGTGTAGTGAACGATCTGGGGTTTGGGTTCGGCGACGAAATCGTCGACGAACGTCTTCAACTCTTCATAGACCGGCTTCGAGTCGATCGAGATGCGACTCGTTTCGGCGTTCGCAAAGTCGCGAATCATCTTGAGCGGGAGTTCAAGTTCGGAGTACAAGACCGATGGCGATGAATGGGTTTCCATCTTGTTCTTGATCTTGTTCCACACCGTGGTGAGGTACTTGATGTCGGCTTCGAGGTCGCTTTCGCGAACGCCGTGACCGGCAGTACGGATGATGAACCCGAGGTCGTCGACCCGGAGTCGTTCCACGATCTCGCGCAGCCGACGTCGTTCTTTGTCCGAGTCGATGCGGCGGGAAACTCCGACGCGGTTCGAGCCCGGTGTCAGGACCAGGTGTCGTCCCGGGATCGAGATGTTCGAGGTGATACGTGCGCCTTTGGTGCCGATCGGTTCCTTGGCGATCTGGATAACGACGTCTTGGCCTTCGCGCAGGACCGTCTCAATCTTCGGTGGCGTTCTCCCGCGCCCGTAGCGCTTGCGGCGGCCATTGCTGGTATCGCTGTTTGAGCTCTTATTGGCTTCAAGGACTGGGAAGTAGTCGCCTACGTAGAGGAAGCCGGCCTTTTCGAGGCCGATGTCCACGAAGGCGGCTTGCATGCCGGGCAAGACGCGTCCGACGCGTCCCTTGATGACATTGCCAACGACACTGCGGTCGTTGTCACGTTCGATGTAGAGTTCGGTAAAGGTGGATCGTTCTAGGATCGCGACGCGGGTTTCCCCGGCGTCGGCGTTGATAACAATTTCGTTTTGCATTTTGCGTCCGTTAACGAGGCGATGACATGACGTCCGGGCTCGGGGCGCAACTTTCTGCGCTGCCGTGTCGGCGTTTTTGTCATTTCCTTCGACGCTGGCGAGCCGCTTCGAGGTTCTACTGAGGGTCTATTCTTGGCACGTCGATCGTCGCGCGATCGATCGGGCTGTGGCGGGGACTAGGCGGGTACCGAGGCGTAATGTCGCAGCCTCGACAGGTCGTTGACTCTCGTGTTCTGAATCTCGAATTGATGTTTTGAATCAGTGGCTCGCACAGGTTTTCACTTCAAAAGCGGCGAAGGCTGGCTCTATGTCTCACGAGTCCCATGGCTAAGCAGCATCCCCGCCGCTGTCCATCTCGATTGACGCTCTGGAAGACAGAGCAATTTAACGGTCGGAAGTGGGATTTTTGACGGGTCTAGCGGACTTTTCGGAGGGAGATCTGTCGTCATCGTTGATGTGGTTGCAAGGTCTCGCGTTGTGCTTTGGCTTAGTGCCTTGCTGTACCTAGCTTGCGCAATTCGCGCTCGGCGTGGCTCGCAATTTGTGTCGCAACGAGTTCTTACGATTGACGATTCCCGTGTTCCTCTTTGGTTCATTGGTTTGAACGTCCGTCATCTAGATCCACGCATGAGCCACTGATTGAACTTTTGATTCTAAAAATGTTTCTAAACAAAAAGTCGGCTGGCTGCATGTGTCATGGTCCCGCGGGGGGATCTCTCGAACATCTCTAAACACCTCGACTGGCGGTCTTTCGCTTGCTTTGCTCAATCGTTCCGAGGCGATATTCGAGTGCTATACCCTCGCTTTCCGTACTATTTTTTCGTTCAACGTTCATTTTTGTCGCAGTCGTCTTGCTGAGAATATGATTCGACTAACTGTTTTCAATTGAATCGACTGCGCCGCCGATTTTACGCTGAACTCGTTTCCCGTTATGCGACCTGCCTACAACTTGTCTGCAGTCCGCAATTTGCTTTGCATTTCCAGAGTCGACCCAGCCTGGGCCGACCAAAAATCGTGAAAGAACAATTATGGATCTGAGCGACGGCGTCAACCCGGACCCGCGAAGGCACTTGCCTTCAGTAGACAAACTCAGTCGCGAAGTCGTTCGCGCGTGCCCCGAGTTGTCTGAATGGGCCATCATCGCGGCCTCTCGTTCTGTTCTTCGGTCTGCCCGTTCAGAAGTTGAAGCGCTAATTACCCGCGGGGCAAGTCAGGGTGAGTTCACGGCCCTGATCGAGACTTCTTGGGCGATTCGGGTCGCGGCCGAGGCGGGGAAGCTCCTGTCTCCGCACCCGGTGCGGGTTCTTAACGCTACAGGCGTGGTGCTCCACACGAACTTGGGCCGCTCGCCGCTCGCCGCCGGCGCCGCGGACGCCGCCGCGGAGGCTGCGAAGGGATACTCAGACCTCGAGCTCGACTTGGCGACCGGCCGTCGGGGAAACCGCCTTCAGGAAGTGGCTGAAAAAATCTGTCTGCTTTCCGGTGCTCCCGCTGCAACCGTCGTAAACAACAATGCCGCCGCAGTCTTACTGGCGCTCAACACCTTGGCATCCGGGCGCGAAGTTGTCGTTTCCCGAGGAGAGTTGGTGGAGATCGGCGGCTCGTTCAGAGTGCCGGCCATCATGGAGCGCGCTGGCGTCAAGCTGGTTGAAGTCGGGACGACGAATCGCACACATCCTCACGACTACGAAAATGCCATTGGCCCCGAGACGGGTCTCTTACTCAAGGTGCATCGCAGCAACTTCGAACAACGCGGGTTCGTAAAGGAAGTCGACTTACAGACGATGGTGGAAATTGGCCACGCACACGACCTCCCGGTAATGGAGGACTTGGGTGCGGGCACCCTGGTCGACTTTTCAGACCGCGGCATTCCGCGCGAAGCCTTCGCGCCTGGACGAATGGCGTTGGGTCCAGACCTGGTTTGCTTTTCCGGCGATAAATTGATCGGCGGACCGCAGTCGGGAATCATTCTCGGTGGCGAAGCCGCGATTGCGGCCGTGAAGAAGAACCCGCTCGCGCGCGCGCTTCGCCTGGACAAGATGACGATCGCGGCTCTGGACTGGACGCTAAACGCCATGCTCGAAGGCCGAGCTGAAATTGACATTCCCGTGA
The DNA here is from genome assembly GCA_041891195.1 of Myxococcota bacterium. Taxonomy (GTDB): domain Bacteria; phylum Myxococcota_A; class UBA9160; order UBA9160; family UBA4427; genus DUBZ01. The sequence goes on from JASDVE010000066.1 coordinate 11,986, forward strand.
CCCAAATGCTGTGCGCTTCCGGAGCAGAGGTTGCGGCGCGCGCGAACAAACTCGCGGGCATGCTCGAGAATCTCGGTCTCTTGGAAGCGAAACTAAGCGTCGAGAAGGACACGGTTCCAGTTGGAGGGGGTTCGCTTCCCTCACTCGAACTCGAAAGTTGGGTTGTCGCGATTCGCGGCACGCCCTCTGGCGCGTCAGCAGCTCAAATCGCGAGAAGGCTGCGAGAAGCACCATTTCCGGTGGTGTGTCGCGTGCGGGAAGACACGGTGTGTCTCGACCTGCGAACACTTGCGGACGACGAACTTCCACACGTCGTGAAGGCGGTCGAATTCGCGGTGCGTTGAACGCAATACTCCTTTTGGTAAGTTTTACGCGCAATCTATGTTGAAATCGAGCGTTCTTGTCCTTAACCGTTCGTTTTTGCCGATTCATGTGACGTCGGTGCGCCGAGCCTTCTCTTTGATCTATCAGGGCGGCGCAACCGCAGTCAACGAGCACTACGAAACTTTCGACTTCGAAAGTTGGTGTGAGTCCGGCGGCCCGGCATCTCGCACAACTGACTGTATTCGGACGTTGAGCGGCCCGATCGCGGTGCCCCGCGTCATTTTGCTTCGTGCGTTTGATCGGGTTCCGCGAAAGCAGTTGCGCTTTAGCCGTGCCAACATTTTTTCCAGGGACAAGAGCACCTGCCAATACTGCAGCGCGCGTCCCGGTCGAGTCCATCTCAACCTAGATCACGTCATCCCACGCACTCAGGGTGGCAAGATGACATGGGAAAACGTTGTTTGTTGTTGCATCTCATGCAACCGAAAAAAGGGAGGCCGCACTCCCGAACAAGCGGGGCTGAAGCTGCGAAGTGTTCCGCGCCGACCGCGTTGGTCGCCGTTGATGAGCGTAATGCCACACGGCGTGCGCTATCTAGAGTGGCAACCCTTCTTAGGGGATTACGACAAGGCGCTCGAATTTAATCAGTCGGCGTCATAAGCTAGTACCATCCGCGAGACTGCAAGCGAGCGAAGAACGGCGAATGGTTTGGGGGGACGTGCCGTGCGATGTTCAAAAAGACAGGTGCGTGCATGACCTTAGACCGAGAAGGGACTGAGGGAATGGACGGAACGAGTTCCAGCGCAAGGATGCCCGGCGGCACTTCCGGCGATCACGCCGTGAGTCAGCCTGCGCGAATCATCTCCGTGGGCGGCGGCAAGGGGGGGGTTGGAAAGTCCTTTGTGCTTGCCAACATGGCGACGTGTCTCGCGCGCGCGGGCTACCGCGTGATCGCCGTTGACGCTGACCTTGAAGGCGCAAACCTTCACACGTGTCTCGGCGCGCCGACACCGACCGCGAGCCTCGCCGACTTTGTCGCGCAGCGCGAAGACGATCTTGGCAAGTTGGTTTTCGATACGCCGATCCCAGGTGTACGAATGATTGCCGGCACCCATGCAAACTTGAGCGAAGCGCAGCCCACACATTTGCGACGCGTGCGTCTCATGCGCGGCCTGCGGCGACTGCAAGCTGACTTTGTGTTGATCGACCTCGGAGCGGGTGTGCACTCTGCGGTGCTCGACTACTTCCTTGTCGCTGACGAAGGTCTGGTTGTTGTGTCTCCCGAACCAACGAGTCTCGAGAACGCATACACTTTTTTGCGCGCGGCATTCTATCGACGGATGCGGCTCGCGATGGTGGGTCACGGCGTACGCAAGCTGGTCACCACGGCGATGGATCAGCGCAATGAAAGCGGGCTTCGAACCCCGCTCGACTTGCTGCGTGAGATCGAATCGCTCGACGGCGCGGATGGTGCGCGTTTTGTTCAGACGATGCGCGAATTTCGCCCCCGCATCGTGGTCAACAACGTGCGCACCGCCGAGGACATCAAGCTTGGATTCGCCATGTCGAGTGTCTGCCGAAAGTACTTTGGCATTGATGCTGAATACTTGGGTTATGTGAACCAAGATGAAGACGTGCGACTTTCGATCGCCGCGAAGACGCCGCTCGTTGAATTCCGTCCGAAGTCCGACGCAGCGATCTACTTGGAAAGGATCGCCCGTAAAGTTGCGGCGGGTCGGAGCCTTTCCTCGGATAAATCCAGTACCTCACCGGTTCAATCACGGGCTCAATCACCGATTCAACCCCCGATTCAATCAACAACACATACAAAACATACGAACTCCCCAGGTTCTGGGAGGCGCTTTTAAATGAAGGCATTAGACGAGCAGGATCATTACGAAGTTCTCGAAGTTCAGCCGGGCGCTGGCTATGAAGAAATTGAGCGTGCGTACCGGTTGACCCGCGACGCGTATAGCGACGGTGCGATGGGGCTCTACTCCGTGTTTAGCAACGAAGACGCCGCGGTCATTCGCGGCCGCATCGACGAGGCCTACCGTGTCCTCAGCGATCCCGGCGATCGCGAACGATATGACGCCGAGGTTGGGATCAAGCGACAGGAACCGATAACGCCGATGGCTGCGGCGCGGGACTTCACCGACGCCTCAATATCGGACCGCGAAGAATACGAACGCGAAGCGCGCGTTGCTGCCGCTGAAGTCGCGACCGCGGTCGAAGTCATTGAAGATGTCGATGCCGACATCGACGAAGAAAATCAAAGCTTCGACGGCGCGGCACTTCGGCGCAGTCGTATGCGTCGCGGTGTTGAACTTGATCAGATTTCAGACGTCACCAAGGTCACGGTGAAGTATCTCCGTTATATCGAAGACGAAGCCTTCGATCGCTTGCCGGCGGAGGTTTATGTTCGCGGATTCGTGAGCGCCTACGCGCGCGCAATCGGCCTCGACGCACGTCGAGTCGCAAATACGTACATGGAGCGCGTCGAAGCAGCACGCGCGCCAAGCAAGCGCACCTCGCGTTCTGCTTCCGCCTACTAGTTCGAGCGGCGGTGCGCACGCGACGCCACCGCGTCGGGCAATCCGGTTCGCAAACAGGTCACATCGATGTCCGACCCCATACAAGAGGACGAGGACCTCGCGGTCAATGCTGAATCGCTTGGCGGCGAATTTTCATTTGACGTAGCCGAAGATGAAAATGGTCGGCGCCTCGATGCGCTCGTGAGCGAGCGTGTCGCCACGGCCCGCGCCCAGGTGCGTCGCTGGATCGATGGCGGGCTCGTCGAAGTAAACGAGCGTCCCGCGCGAGCGAGTCGGAAAGTGTCTCCTGGCGATCGCGTGACGGTGCGCATTCCCGAAACACCGCCGAGTGGCGTTTTCCCTGAACCGATCGACCTCGACATCCTCTTCGAAGACGACAGCTTGATCGTGATCAACAAACCGACTGGCATGGTGGTGCACCCGGCGCCGGGCCACGCGACGGGCACGCTCGTCAACGCCTTGCTTCATCACTGCGCTGAACTTGCGCAGGTCGACGACCCCTTGCGTCCGGGTATCGTTCATCGACTCGACCGTGGAACTTCGGGTGTGATGGTCGCCGCGAAGACGATTGCTGTACATCAGCACCTTTCGGAACAGTTTCACGATCACACCATCGACCGAATCTACTGGGCGTTTGTGCGCGCACTCCCCAGTGCCGAGTCCGGGGAAGTCGATGCTCCGATCGGACGTCATGCACGGGACCGCAAACGGATGTCGGTCCGAACCGAAAATGGCCGCCCGGCGCGTACGCGATGGCGGATCGCAGCGCGTTTTCCGAGCAGTGGGATTTGCAAAGTTGAAGTCCACCCCGAAACGGGAAGGACGCATCAGATTCGGGTTCACCTTTCTTCCCAGGGCATGCCGATTGCGGGGGATCCTGTGTACGGGCGCCAGCGCAAAGAAAAACGCGGTCGGGGAGTGAAGGTCGAGTTTGCGCGCCCCGCGCTCCACGCGATGCGCCTTGGCTTTACGCATCCGGCAACGGGAGAGCGACTTGACTACAACACACCGCTTGCACCGGACCTCGCCGACTTCGAACGCGCGCTTCTGGAGCGCGATCCAATCGAGGACGCAAGCGAGAGCGACGCGTGAGGGAAAGCGACGCGATCGTTCACCCGATTCTTGCGCGTTGCGGTGTGGCGCACGGCTTTGGAACGCGGACGAGTAAAGTGCCGAGTGGGACATTTCTTCCGAGACAAGTGCACGGTGTCGCGGTTCATCACTTGAGTGTCGATGCGGTCGCGGCGATCGGCGAGGTAGAGGCCGATGCCATCTGCACGTCTAGACCGGGGCAATCGATTGGAATCATTACCGCCGACTGCGTGCCAATTCTTGTTTGCAATGAATCGGGGCAGGCGGTGCTTGCGGTTCATGCGGGCTGGCGGGGCCTTGCGCACGGCGTCATCGAGGCGGGCATCGCGTCATTGATGGATGAGTCCCCGGTGGGCGAAAAACTCTGTGCCGTCGTGGGTCCGCATGTCGGACCGTGCTGTTATGAAGTTGACGCCCTGGTTCTAGACGCGATGACGCTTCGCTTTGGCGAAGCGGCGGTCAGGGGTGCGTCTACGGCGACCCGCCCGGGCCACGCCCGACTCGCGCTCGGCAAGTTGGCGCTGCTCGCTCTTGAACGATCGGGCGTTGAGGAACCGTTTAGAGCCGCGCTGGATGATGCTTGCACTTCGTGCTCGGGCTCTAGGTTCCATTCCTATCGGCGCGATGGAGAGGCCGCGGGCCGAATGGTCCATTTCATCGCAACCCCTTACCGTTGAAAGCGTTTTTCAAATGACGCATGCCCAAATGACGCAGAAAGAGCGGTGCGTACCCCCTTTGGACGACCCAAGTCGAACCGCGACCGACGAAACGATGATTGAAACGGGCGTTTGCGGAATCGGTGGCAACGACTAGTGTTATCGCCCGACCGGCCGCACCCGAGCCCTCGATGCGTCGCGCACGAAACGGCGACAGACACCACAATCAATCCCAAAACCAGTTTTTGACGCAAGCCGTCTATATATCTCATTCTATCTTCGCTCTGACATTGGTCCGAGGGCGGCCGATCACCAACCGAGTCGGTGGCCCGAGGTTCTGGGTCAAGCACGACTGATCATCCCAGCGAGTCTGCAAAACGACGAGTCAAGTATTTCAATTGCAACGCGATTCGGTTTAGAATCTCAACAGAGGAAGGCGCTTGGGTTTTGAGAACCCACACAGGCCCGTTCGACTCGTTTCGCGCACGTGAGATGGAGTCTCCAGGCAACGCCCAGACAAAGCAGACGAGCGCGAACCCGGCATCGCTTCGAAATTCGGGACCGACGAACCCACTCGCACAGTGAAGACATCCTCACGAAATTGATGTTCAACTTTTGGGCGCAAATGCCCGAACCAACAAGGGAAGACCTCATTACTGCACCCGGCGAACAGGGTCGTGAACCACGCCCGACCCTGCGGAGCCATTCCCAGCATCCCGCGCGACCGCGCCGAAGCAAACCGAACCGCGTCGAGAACCTCCCGGCTCGCGGCTCCGATCCCAATCCAATTCCGAACCCGCACCAACAAACCTCCACAAGCCCCTCCTGTGAAACACAAACGTACGTTGTGGCAAGTCAAATGCCCGCACACCCATAGTGAGATGATTCTGTGAGCACTGAGCGCGCGAACGAACCGAGCAATTCCAATTCCAATTCCAACTCCAACGGTGCGTCATCGAACCCGTCTCGACGCCGCAGTCGCGGGCGCCGGTCTCGTGGCGGTGGGGGCAGCGGCAGCGGCAGCGGCAGTGGTGGCGGTGGCGGTGGCGGTAATCGCACCCCAGGCAATTCGGGCGGTGGCAATAAACAGCAGAACGCCAAGCGGGACTATTTCCCGAGCGACGATGAGCTCGCGGAGGAAGAGGCTGCCGCGGAAGACAACGGCCAGGAGAAAATCTTCGTTTCGGAGCTGAAGGCGCTCACGATGGAAGAACTCACGGGCTTCGCGGACGAGCGCTCGATCGAAAACGCCGCCGGCATGCGCAAAGCCGACTTGCTCTTTGCGATCCTTCAGGCGCAGACCGCCAAGGGTGGCCAGATCTTCGCCGAAGGCGTGCTCGAAATTTTGCAGGACGGCTTCGGCTTCCTGCGCGCCCCGGACCAGAACTACCTCGCCGGGCCGGACGATGTTTACGTGTCTCCCTCGCAGGTCCGCCGCTTCAATCTCAAGACTGGCGACACTATCAAGGGCCAGATCCGGCCTCCGAAAGAGGGCGAGCGCTATTTCGCGCTCCTCCGGGTCGAAGAGATTAACTTTGAGCCCCGCGAAAATGCGAAGCACAAGATCCTCTTCGACAACCTGACGCCGCTCTATCCGGAAGACAAGTTCGTGATGGAGTCGAAGTCCAGCGGGCTTACGACGCGCATTGTCGACCTCATTGCTCCGATCGGGAAAGGGCAGCGCGCGCTCATTACGTCTCCGCCCAAAGCGGGGAAGACGATGCTCCTCAAGGACATCGCTAACGCGATCGCAGAAAATCACCCCGAGGCGTATCTCATCGTGCTGCTCATCGATGAACGTCCGGAAGAAGTGACCGACATGCGGCGTACGGTGAAGGCCGAAGTTATTTCGTCGACTTTCGATGAACCGGCAAGCCGCCACGTCCAGGTGGCCGACATGGTGATCGCCAAGGCGAAGCGCCTCGTCGAGCACAAGCGCGACGTCGTGATCCTGCTCGACTCGATCACCCGCCTCGCACGTGCGCACAACACCGTCGTGCCGCACTCGGGCAAGATCCTCTCGGGTGGCGTCGATTCCAACGCGCTCCACAAGCCGAAACGCTTCTTTGGCGCGGCGCGCAACGTGGAAGAGGGCGGGAGTCTCACGATCGTGGGCACAGCACTCATCGACACCGGCTCGCGCATGGACGAAGTCATCTTCGAAGAGTTCAAGGGCACGGGCAACAGCGAACTGGTGCTCGATCGCAAGCTCGCAGATCGGCGCACCTACCCGGCAATCGACATCAACCGCTCGGCGACGCGTCGCGAGGAACTCTTGCTCGACGACAAGACGCTGAACCGCATGTACCTCTTGCGCAAAGTTTTGGCGCCGCTCTCACCGGTTGATTCGATGGAGTTCTTGCTCGGCAAGATCAAGGCGACTGAATCGAACGACGAGTTCTTGGAGTCGATGAACTCATAGGCGGGTTACGGCCGTAGGCCGCATCCAAACATGGTTGCTCGCTCCGATTTATCCTTATAATACGTATCCTAATCAACTGATATTTTGTTTTGACGGTTTGAATAATTTTTAATGTCCAAGTATCTCGAACGCATCGCCGAAGCCAATGAGCGCAGCCGGGAGATCGAAGGGCAGCTCGCCGACCCCGACGTCGCGAGTCAGCCCGGCCGTTTCAAGGAACTCGCGAAAGACTTGGCTTCGCTTCGCCCCGTTGTTGGAATTGGGGGACGTTACGAAGAAGTCGTTCGCGAACTCGACGAAGCGCGGCAGATGAGCGACGAGGACGACCCCGAGCTTGCCGAAATGGCACGTGGCGAACTCGAAAGCCTGACCGAAGAACTCGCGAACCTCGATCAGCAACTCTTCGAAATCTTCATTCCGAAAGATCCGCGAGACGAAAAAAACGCCATCTTCGAAATTCGTGCCGGCACAGGCGGGGATGAAGCTGCGCTCTTCGCGGGAGATCTCTTTCGTATGTACGTCCGCTACGCGGAAAGGCTGCGATGGAAGGTCGAGATGCTTTCGAGCTCCGAGACTCCCGGAGGTGGCTTCAAAGAAGTGATCGCCATGATCAACGGCACCGACGTATTCAGTCGCTTCAAGTACGAGCGCGGTGTTCACCGAGTGCAGCGCGTTCCCACGACCGAAGCGCAGGGTCGGATTCACACCTCTACTGTGACTGTGGCCGTCATGCCCGAAGCGGAAGACGTCGACGTCGAAATCGATCCACAAGACCTGCGGATCGATGTGATGCGGGCCGGGGGTCCTGGCGGACAGAGTGTCAACACAACCGATTCGGCAGTGCGAATTACTCACCTGCCGACGGGGCTTGTCGTTCAATGTCAGGACGAAAAGAGCCAGCACAAGAACAAAGCCAAAGCGATGAAGGTGCTTGGCTCGAGACTTCTCGACCTCGAAACAGAACGTGTGAACGCCGAACGCGCGAGCGAACGTAAAGAACAAGTGGGGACCGGCGAGCGCAGCGAGAAGATCCGCACGTACAACTTCCCGCAGAACCGAATTACCGACCATCGCGCAGGCATCACCCTTCACAAACTCGACTCGGTTCTCGAAGGCGATCTCAAAGAACTTCTCGACGGCGTTCGCAGCGTGATGCTGGCGAAGATGGAAGACTGAGCGCCGCCCCGTGACGCAGTCATCCACGCCCCCGCCGCCTTCGAAGCCGCCAGCTGCGCAACCCGCCGCGGGCGAACGCACCTGGACCGTTCTTGAATTACTGCAATGGACGACGGACTACCTCAAGCGCAACGGTGTAGAGGGTGCGCGCCTCGACGCCGAAGTCCTGCTCGCTCACGCGTTGTCGATGTCGCGTCTCGATCTCTACTTAAACTATGAAAACCCAGTGTCGGCCGTCGACCGCGCCACGTTTCGAGAGTTGGTGCAAAAGAGAGCGCAGCAACGGATCCCAGTCTCGCTGCTTTTGGGTGAGCGAGAATTTTGGTCCATGAAACTTACGGTGACGAGCGACGTGTTAACGCCGCGTCCCGAGACCGAACTTCTCGTCAGTTCCGCACTAGATGCGATGCCTGACCCCGATTACGCCTACCGCGTGCTTGATCTCGGCACTGGGTCGGGTGCAATCGCCCTCGCCATTGCGAGCGAACGGCCGAACGCAATCGTGACTGCAACCGACATTTCCACCTTTGCGCTTAAGGTTGCGCGTTTAAATGCCGAACAGTTGCAGTTGTGTGATCGAGTTCAGTTTGTAGAGGGAAGCCTCTTTGCGGCTGTCTCGGGTGAAGTGTTCGACTTGGTGATTTCCAACCCTCCCTATGTCGCAAGGGCGGAGCAAGATGCGCTGCCACGGGAACTATCTCATGAGCCCGAGTTGGCGTTGTTCGGTGGAGAAGACGGATATGCGGTTCTCGAGCCTCTGGTAAGTGAGGTCGGCGCCGCACTGAATAATGGAGGGTTGTTCCTCGTAGAGTTGGATCCGCGCCAAGCAGACACCGTTGCAAATTGGTGTCGCGAGGCAGAGATGACGAGCGTGAAAGTGTTGCACGATTTGTCTGGGCGTGCCCGGGTCGTGAGTGCGAGACACGGAAGCGACGGCGAGGGACAGAAGAAAAAAAACGACGGGTAGCGAAGCCGGATCGTCCATGGACGCCGGCGAAGGTTCCCGGTGACTTTGTTTTCTAGCGGCAGGTAAGCGCGATTCACGGATCGAATTGCTGAGCCTGCTCGGGAGGTGCGAACCATGGCGAGTCGAGCAACTACGAAGCTACTGCGTGTCCTCAAAGCGGATGACGCTTCATTCGCAGAAGAATTTGCAACCCTGTGCGACCGGAGCGCGCCTTCGGAGAACCAGGCAAAACTTGAAGCGAGTGTTCGCGAAACCATCGCGACGATTCGCCAGCAAGGCGATGCAGGCCTGATCGCTGCGGTCAAGCGGGCCACGGGGGCCAAGCTCGAAGCCCTCGAAGTGACCCCTGCCGAATGGGACGAAGCTTGCGAGTCTGTCGACCCGGCGGATCGCGCCGCAATCGGCAAAGCCGCAATGCGCATTCGCGCCTTTCACCGCAAACGTATTCCGAGCAGTTGGGAAATGCGCGAAGAGGGCGGCGCCAGCATGGGCCAGCGCGTTCGACCACTCGACAGCGTTGGGATCTATCTCCCGACTGAAGAATCTGTGCGACCGACGAGCGTCATCATGTACACGACGCCGGCTTCGGTTGTAGAAGTCCCCGAGATCATCCTCACCACAGCGCCGGGCAAGAACGGCAAAGTGAATCCGGAAATTCTGATGGCCGCACGGGTCGCCGGAGTCCATCGCGTCTTCAAGTCGACGGGGGCCGCAGCGGTGACCGCGATGGCGCTTGGAACCGCTACGGTGCCGCGCGTCGACAAGATCATTGGCCCCGGAGAAGCCGAGGGCTCGACGGCCAAGCAGTTGCTGATGGGCGACGTGGGCGTGGACACGAAAATTGGTTCTTCCGAGGTTTGTATCATTGCCGACACAAGTGCCACTCCGGCATGGATCGCGGCAGACCTGATTTCGCAGGCTGAGAAGTCTTCGAACTCGCAACAGATCTTCATCACGCATTCAAAGCCGACTGCGACGCGGGTCCTCGACCAAGTAACACGTCAGCTCAAGACGTTGGACCGAGCCGAGATCGCGAAAAAAGCGATGCTTGAGCGTGGGGCGATTATTGTGACGAAGTCGCAGAACGACTCGATCGCCCTGGCCAATCAATACGCGGCCGAACGTCTCGTGTTGGCCGTCAAAGATCCCGACGCCGCGCACAAGCTTGTAAAGAACGCCGGCGCGGTCTTCCTCGGCCACTACACGCCGGTTGCCGTCGGGGACTACCTCGCGGGCCCTAATCACGCACTTCCGACCGGTGGCAGTGCACGTTTTCTTTCGCCGCTCAGCGTCGAAGACTTTCTCAAGCGAACCACCTTCATGCGCTTCGAACCGCCCAAGCTTCGAGAGCTTGGCGCCGAAGTGATTCGCCTGGCCGAAGTAGAAGGCCTTGCAGGACCCGGTCGCTCGGTTGATCTGCGCTTACAGAAGATCCGCCGAGTCCGCCGCGAACGTGAAGCCGCCCGCGAAGCCGAGGTGTAAGTGTGACCGCCCTCCCGGGCGCGACGCGATAAACCTGCGGTGAAGGTGCGGCGACTCGGTGTGCGTCGTCACGCCGTCCTGTTGCCGCTTTGTAGCGTTACTGCCTAGTGAGCTTAGGCTAGGAGCGCCGGCCGAAGCCTTTCCAGTTCCATTCCACGTGGCTATTGGCGCGAACCCACCGCGAAAGCGCTCGGAATTTCTTCAGAATCCGGGCGATTGGCGCGTGTCGTGGCAGTACCGGTTAGTCTACGCGCCACGTGCGTGTTGAATGCGAGTCGATTCGTCGTGGGTCAATCGCAGTCTTTGGTTGGTCTTCACAGCTTCCATCCACCATACTGAGCACGTGGCCCGATTAGCGTACGCGATGTTGGATCGGGGCCGTGGACTCACTAGGGAAGCTGCATGAAATTTTCGTCACACATAATTGTCGCTGCCGCGTTGGTCTTTTCGCTCAGCGGGTACGGATGCAAGAGTCAGTCCTCCGGAGCCGAAGAGGTGGTCGAAGCGTGCGAGGCGGTCTGCGACCGTCTCGACGAATGCGGGACCGATCTGCGCCTATTCGTGCCCGGCACCACTGATCTTGGTGAAGAAGCCGATTGTTTTGCGACTTGTGAAGACTTGGACAAGCTTGAACCGGAGATCTCTCAGTCTTGCAAAGATGCGATCACGACGGTGTTCGAATGCACTGAGAGCCTGGAGTGCAACGTGGTCGAAGACTTCGACTTCACGCGGCAGAGGCGCCAACTGGCCACGAATGCGGATGTTTTTGGTGGAGCTTTGTTTTCCATTCTAACGTTCGCCCCTCCGGTGCTGCAGGATGGTGCTTTCACTTGCAACCTTAGTCGCAGGGACCGCAGCTATGACTATTGCCCAGTGAATTCTGATTGTATCCAGTTTCCATTCGTATTCGGTGGGACTAGTTGGCAAAAATGCTTCGTCAGCGGCTTCGACATGATCACGATGCTGGTAGAGGATTGCGAAACTGAGTACATCGCGATGGCCGAGGAATGCAAAGGGGAACCTCGACCTCGGTTCTAGGCTTCCTGATAAAGCGCGCATCCAATCCCGCTCGAAAACGCTATATAGAGTCTAGAACCGTGCTGGCGATCCATGGATGGGTCGCTTGTGGCACAGGGCTCTACCGAGGCACGCCGTGGCGTCTACCCCAAAGACACAGACAACCAAACCAAGCAAGAGTGCGAGCACAGCTGAGCGCCGTGCTGACGTGACGCGCAAAACGAAAGAGACCGACATCCGCCTCGAGCTCAACCTCGACGGCAGGGGGGTCTATCAAGTCTCGACTAAAATCCCGTTTTTCGACCACATGCTCGAGTCCTTCGCCAAGCACGCGTTGTTCGACCTTACGTTGAAAGCGACCGGCGATATCGAGGTCGACTTTCATCACACCGTCGAAGACGTGGGGATCGCACTCGGGCAGGCGTTTCGCGAGGCGCTCGGAAACGCGTCCGGCATTCGTCGCTATGGGTCGTTTGTTCTGCCGATGGCCGAAGCGAAGGTCGAGGTCGCCCTCGACGTGTCCAACCGTCCGTTCGTTGTCTACAACGTCGACATCAAAAACCGAATGGTGCGCGACTTCGACATCTCTTTAGTGGAAGACTTCATGCTTGCCTTCGCGCAGCACGCAGGGCTAGACCTGCACGTCAACCGAAGTTACGGCGATAGTCCGCACCACGTCGCAGAGGCGATCTTCAAAGGTGCTGCCCGAGCACTGAAGGTTGCGGTTGAGATCGACCCAAGGGTCGACGGGCTGCCGACCGTGAAAGGCGCGCTGTAAGCACCGTTGAACCCATGCCTTTCGAACTGATCCCCGCAATCGACTTGATGAACGGCTCGTGCGTGCGCCTCGCCCAGGGCGTCTACGAGGACAAAACCGTCTACGGTGAAAACCCCGGCGAAGTTGCGGCGGGATTTGCCGCGCATTCGATCCGTCGCCTCCACGTCGTCGATCTCGATGGTGCGAAGGCGGGGCAGCCCGTGAACACGCCCGCCATCGAAGCGATCGTGGCGGGTGTAGGGCCAAATATCCCGGTACAGCTCGGTGGCGGCATTCGTGACATTGATGCGGTCGCCCGAGCGCTCGACGTCGGAGTTTCGCGTGTCATTTTGGGAACGGTTGCCCTGCGTGAACCGGAGTTGGTGCGGGAAGCCGCTAGGAAATACCCGAATCAAATCGTCGTCGGGATCGACGCCCGGGACGGTCGCGTTGCCGTTGAGGGTTGGCTCGACGTCAGTGACGCGCGCGCGACTGACCTGGCGAAGAGCTTTGAGGATGCCGGCGTTGCCGCAATCGTCTACACGGACATTTCGCGTGACGGGATGCTGACCGGCCCAAACCTTGAGGCGACCGTCGAATTAGCGCGTTCGGTGCGTATTCCTGTGATCGTGTCGGGCGGGGTCTCGTGCGAGGACGACATTGTGGCCGCTGCCAAGGAGAGTGAGAGCGGAATCGCTGGGATTATCGTAGGCAAAGCGCTCTATACGGGGGCTGTAGACCTTCCGGCCGCTCTTTCAGCGATATCGGCGGTCGAGGGGGCCTGAGGGCGACCTCTCTCGAAAACCCTGTCTTCGAACGCAGAAATAGCTGCAAATAGAACTGGGCGGCGGTTCAGAACTTCTGCGCCGACTCCTGCTTGAGCTGGCAAGCTCACTGCGCTAGATTAATCCTCTTGCGCCGGTCACCTCGAAACCGCCCGTTTTGGCGGTATTTTTTTTGACTGGAGCTTTCTGGCGCGCAACCCGCAGTAGCCATACTAGGAAACAGATCAATCGTCGCAGCTGTAAGCGAAGCAGGTCGGCTAAGAACGCGATTCGCGCAATAAGCCGAATTTTATCGCTGCAATTTCGACACGGAATTGAATAGGGAACCACTCACTAGAGACTTCGAATCGACCAGCGGCAAGTCCGCGGCGACCCGAGTCAGGAGCAAAAGCGCGCATGACCGTGATCAAAGTCAAGGACAATGAATCGTTCGAACAGGCGATGAAGCGATTCAAGAAGACCTGTGAAAAAGCTGGCATCCTCACCGAACTGCGACGCCGCGAGTTCTACGACAAGCCGAGCATTAGCAAGAAGAAGAAGGCAGCCGCTGCACGTAAGCGCGCGCTGAAGAAGTTGAGGCGATCGTCTTAAGTTCCGTCCCCATCCGTGTGCCGATCATAATGGTACAGCGGGGGCCCGGCGCTAAGCGTCGCCCTAAGTGGGGCACCCGTGGGTCGAATTCCAGAAGAGACTATCCAGGAAATTCGCGATCGCATCGACATCGTGGCTTTGATAGGCCGCTATGTCGACCTCAAGAAAGCCGGCCGTAACCACAAAGGCCGCTGCCCCTTTCACGAAGAGAAGACTCCTTCCTTCAACGTCAACCCAGACCGTCAGATCTTTCATTGTTTCGGTTGCCAGGTCGGTGGCAACGCGATGAAGTTCTTGATGCTCTACGAGAACCTCTCCTTCCCTGAAGCCGTTCGCACACTGGCAGGCGAATGCGGCGTCGAAGTCCCCGAGACCAATTCGGGGGATCGCGGGGTGTCGGAACAACTCTTTTCGGCGAACCAGCACGCCCAGAGCTTTCATCGTCGCGAGTTGTCGGCTGCGGGCGGCTCCGGTGCACTCGCCTATCTGCGCGACCGCGGCATCGATGACGAGACGATCGAAACCTTTGGCATCGGTTTTGCCCCGGATAGCTGGGATGAGCTCGCCGGCGTATTGAAGCGCGCGGGGGTAAGCGAACAGCACGGCATTGAGTCTGGCCTGTTGATCGAACGTGAATCAAAGCCTGGGCAGAAGTCCGGCGGTCGCAACAGCTATGCGCGGCTTCGCGGTCGCGTTGTGTTTCCGATCCGCGACGTGCGTGATCGTATTGTTGGCTTCGGGGGGCGAGCGATCAGCCCCGGCCAGGAACCCAAATATCTCAACACGCCCGAAAGTCCGGTTTTTCAAAAGCGCAACGCACTTTACGGGTTCCCAAGTGCGCTCGAAGGAATACGAAAGTCCGGGCGCGCGATTGTGTGCGAGGGCTACTTCGATCGCATTGCGCTGGCTCGTGCCGGGATGACGGAAGGTGTCGCGACCTGCGGTACGGCGCTGACCGAAGGCCATGCACGCGAACTTTCACGCCGGACCTCAGAAATCGTTCTTTTGTTTGATGGCGATACGGCCGGTCAAAATGCGGTCGAAAAGGCGCTTCACATCATACTGCCAGCGGGCCTGCGCGTGCGCGCCGCAATGCTTCCGGCGGGCGACGATCCCGACAGTTTTCTCAATTCGCAGGGCCCTGAAGCACTTCGTAAGTTGGTCGACCAGGCCCCCGACGCGATCGAGATCGTGATTCAAAATGCCGTCAAGCGCGGGTGCAGCACACCCGCCCAAAAGGCGGCCGTTGTCTCCCACGTATCGCCGATGATCGCGCTATTTGCGAACCCGGTAGAGCGGATTGAGTACGCACGACGCCTCGCGATGGTGAGCGGAACAGATGCCGCGGCGGTCGAATCGGTCGTACGAACATCTCAGAGTAAGTCTCGCGATCGAGAACGCCGGATGAACGCTCGAGGCGAACCCACGAACGCCCCGGCGCAGGCTCCGCGCTTGGTACAAAACAAGAGCGAGGGTCGCGAAGAGCAACATCTTCATCTTCTGACAAAACTCGCCTACCTGCACCCGACACTGCTCGACGACGCAGCGCGTAATCGGATCGACGATCTTGTTCCGATGGGTTCGTGGAAAGCGATCCTGATGTTGTTGATTGACGCAGCGCAGGATGGCCAACTCGACGACTCCGGTGCGATTGATCTTGAACTCCTCGAGGACCGTCTCGACGGCGAAGCTTCTGCACGTTTACGCAGCGTTGCGGTAGACGACTTGGGCGAAGACAGCGAGTCTTCCCCGGTACGTATGCTCGAAGATGTACTCGGTTGGTTTGCAAAGCGACGACGTTCTGCGGACGGAGACCTCGTTACACAACAGTTTCGTGATCCAAACGCAGACGTTGACGATCTACTCGCGAGAAAACAAAAGCAGCTCGAAGAAAAGAGACGAGCCGCTTTAGGAGTTCCAAACCCAACGACTCAGTAGCGATCCTAGTGCCAACCACCACAGTGACCTCTCATTGCGAGGTCCGACGTTGAAGTTGTCGCGAAACACAAAGCTGAATCTGACTTGAAGCAGAGTGATGGCAAAAGGCGCGCGGTAAGTCCGCAAACCGCTTCCATCATTTGACCGTAAGGAGCCTCCCCCCATGGC
>JASDVE010000066.1:27925-35157 GCA_041891195.1 Myxococcota bacterium
AATCGTAGTTCTCGATACGTCCGCCAATAAATCCTCGTCCAAGCGTGCAGCCAAGGTCGTTGCTCCCTCGGAACTGGAACCCATTGTCGGTTCGGTTCCGCATGCAGCGGCAACCCAAAAGAAGAAGACGCGCGCCAAAGCGAGCACGGCCACGATGAAGACCAAGAAGGCAGAGGACGGCCCGCGACTGCGCAAACAACTGAGCGCACCGCGCGCACAACGAGCCGATACCGCTGGCGCGGTACATGATCCGGTTAGCGTGTATCTGCGAGAAATGGGCAGGGTCTCGCTTCTCACTCGGGAAGGCGAAGTCGAAATCGCGAAGCGCATCGAGTCGGGGACCCACGATGCCGAGTTTGCCGTTATGGGCAACGCATGGGGCATCCAGGCGATCGTTGAAATGGGCAAACTCTTCAGGGCAGACGAAATTGGTCTGCGCCAAGTTGTCGACGGACTCGACTCCACCGATGCCCCGCCCCAGGACCTGCGACGTAAGCAGTTTCTCGCGGCCATCACCGAAGTCAAGAAGATCAGGACAGAGATCACCAAGCGAAGCCGCTCGATCGACAACAGAGGTACCACCGTCGAGACCCGCACTCGATTACTCGCTGAGAACGACGCCGACTATCGCAAAATGCTGACCAGGCTCCGCAAGGCGGGCTTCGCCAAGGCGCGGGTGAAGGAACTCGCGAATTGTTTCCGCGAACTAGGGGAAGTATTCGGTTCACTCGATGGCCGCGCGCAAAAGATCGTTCGCCCGTTCATGCTCAGTGTCGAACAGTTCGAAGACTATGCTGCAATTGCAAAAACTTCTGGTGCCAAGGGTCGGGATGCTCGAGCGCAGCTCGGCGGCGACGAAGGGCGCATCGCAGAAGCAAACGAGCAACTGAGGGAGATTTTAAACGACAAGCGAGCCCTTGAGGCGGACTGCAATCTCGCCAGCGAAGAGGTCCGCGTCGCTCTCAATTGCTACTCGGAGGCGGTTGATCGCGCGCATCTCGCAAAGGCAGAACTCATCGAAGCGAATCTTCGCCTCGTGGTGTCGGTCGCGAAGAAGTACAACAACCGTGGGTTGCAGTTTTCGGACTTGATCCAGGAAGGAAATCTCGGCGTCATGAAGGCGGTCGAGAAGTTCGAGTACCAGCGCGGCTACAAATTTTCGACCTATGCGACCTGGTGGATTCGACAGGCCATCACCCGTGCGATCGCCGATCAGGCGCGAACGATTCGTATCCCGGTCCACATGCTCGACAACCTCAAAAAGCTCGTGCGCGCGACACGCCATCTAGTTCAGCGGCTGGGTCGCGAGCCTTCGCCCGAAGAACTCGCAGCCGAGATGGATGAGCCACTCGACACGGTGCAGTTGCTCTTCAAAATTGCACACGAACCGGTGAGCCTCGAAGCCCCGGTCGGTGAAGACGACGGCAACCTCGGCGACCTGATCGCTGACGTCAACGCAGAATGCCCGCAGGAAGCAGCGATTCGCGCGAACCTTTCTATCCACACCCACACCGCACTATTGACGCTTCCGCCCCGGGAAGCGCGAGTGCTCAAGATGCGTTTTGGCATCGACGAGCGAACGAAGCACACCCTCGAAGAAGTCGGCATCGACTTCGACGTCAGCCGCGAATGCATCCGTCAAATTGAGGCGAAGGCTTTGCTCAAGCTTCGCCATCCGAGCCGCAGCGGAACTCTGCGCAGTTTTCTCGAATAGCCCGCGCGCAATTTCGTCGCGACGCTTTTACGCAAACGTCCCGCCGTCGACGCGTATAATTTCGCCGTTCACGTGAATTGAGTCGGGAGACGCCAAGAACGCCACTAGCGAAGCTGCGTGTTCCGGCCCGCGCATGATGTCGAGGGGCATGATGCGCTGAAGCAACGAGGCGTCCGCGCCCTCGGGCAGTTTGAATTCGTTTTGAATAGGCGTGAGAATGCCGCCTGGAGCAAGCGCGTTGGCCCGCATACCTTGTTTTCCGTACTCGACCGCCATGGCACGAGTGAAAGCGATCACGCCGCCCTTTGATGCCGCGTAGGCGGCGCTCCAAGGCTGCCCTGCAAGCCCGGCCGTCGAGGCCATGTTGACCAGTGCGCCTTTGGTTTCGAGCAAGTGCGGGATCGCGGCTTGGGTCATCAAAAACGTGCCCGTCAAGTTCACTGCGAGAATCTGGTTCCAGTGCTCGAGGGCCAGTTCATGGGTGTGATCGAAACGCAGAATGCCCGCGATGTTGCAGAGCGAGTCGATGCGACCGAACTCTTCGATGCAGGCATTTATGCCTGCTTGCACCGAAGCGGGGTCCGCCACGTCGAGCCGCACCGCAACAGATTTAGCACCAAGCTCGCGCGCTTCTTTCGCGGTGGCTTCAGCGGCTTGGGTTTGGATGTCGGCGCAAAGAACGGATGCGCCTTCTTCGGCCATTCGGAGAACACTCGCCTTCCCGATCCCCGACGCTGCGCCGGTAAGCAGAACGACCTGATTTGTAAAGCGACCCATGCTGAAGTCTCCCTTGGTCCTGCGTGCAAAGCCTGCCGCAGTGCGTTGGTCGTGCTTTGTCGCGGGTCGAAGAGGCTCGAAGCGACGCTGCGCGTTTGTCGCTTTTCATAGACCCGAAGGCGCCATCCAGCGAGCGCCAACTATAGTAGGGCGCGCGAATCACGCCCCTCTCAGACGGCTCGCATTCCGCCATTCGATCGGTACTCCCTGGACACAAATCAGGCGAAGGAATTAATAACATGACCGTCAACGACCTTCCGATTCTTGTGGGGGCCTCTCAGCTCCTCGATCGAGACAGCGAAGCCGCATTGTCCTCGACCCCGCTTCAAATGCTCAGTGAAGTCACCCGTGCTGCGGCGCGAGATGCCGGCCCGAACGACGCCATCCTGTGCGCCATTGATGCGATCGCTCTCGTTGAAGTCCTGGCGTGGCACCCAGGTAATGGACCGAGGCTTTTGGCTGAGAGCGTGGGATGCGAAAATGTATCTGCGGAATACGAATGCCTAACTGGAGGCGAAACCCCTGTTGCGCTGATCAACATGCTTGCTGAGCGCATTTACCGTGGCGAGTCTGAAGTTGCGCTGGTTGCAGGTAGCAACAATATCCGAACGATTCGCAACAAACGCAAAGCAGGCATGAAGATCGGTTGGGAAACTGGGGGCGCAGGCAAGGCAATTCAGATCGGCGAAACGACTCCCGGAAGCAGCGATGAAGAGATTCGCTACGGACTCGATTTACCTCCGAGCATTTATCCAATATTTGAAAACGCGCTTCGCGCGGCGCGCGGGCTTGATCTTGACCAACACCGTACCGCGATGGGAAACCTGATGAGCCCATTTACCCGAGTCGCAGCCGCAAACCCTGACGCTTGGTTCCCTACCTATCGAAGTCCCGAAGAACTCACGACCGCCACGTCGCAGAACCGGATGGTTGGATTTCCGTATACGAAGTACTTGAACGCATTTCTCGACACCGATCAGGCGTCAGCGGTTTTACTGATGTCGCAAGACAAAGCGCGTGCGCTCGGTGTGCCCGAAAGCAAGTGGGTGTACTGGCGCGGAGGAGCGAAGCAGAACGAGGCGCAGTGGTTTGCGAGTTCGCGTTCAGACTTTGCGCGTTGTCCCGCAATCGCGGCATGCCACAACGCCGCGCTCGATCGCGCGGGGCTCTCGCTCGCACAGATCGATGCGTTTGACCTCTATTCTTGCTTTCCAGTGGCGGTGTCGATGGCGTGTGAAATGTTTGGCGTCGCCGAAGACGACCCGCGTGGCCACACCGTGACCGGCGGCCTTCCTTATGCAGGAGGGCCCGCGAGCGCGTACTCGCTCCACGCCGTCGCTGCGATGATGGACCGGATCCGAAACGGCAGCGCGGGCGCAGGCATGGTGACTGGCAACGGCTGGTATCTCACGAAGCACTCGGCCCTGATCCTCGCCAACCGGCCTGGAGAACAGACGACTGAGCCCGTCTTTGGAACTGTGTGGAACGGCGACGAGGCCGAAGCGAAGGTTCCCGCCGTTGAAATTCAACCAGAAGCCAACGGTGAAGCACGGGTGGAGACTTATACGATGATCTTTGATCGCGAAGGTCGTCCCGCGCGCGGGATCGTAATCGGTCGACTCAACGACGGTCAGCGCTTTCTCGCCAACACCCCCGACGACTTCGCGCTAAACCAACAGATCGTTGAGAAAGAGTTCATCGGTCAGCCCGGTCGCGTCGTCCACAAAGACGGCATGAACCGCTTCGAACCCACTTAGCGCGGTGTGAATTTTCGTAGCTTGCGTTGCAGGCTTTGTCGGTGCAGTCCGAGACGTCGCGCCGCCTGGCTGATGTTTCCCCCGCACTCGTTCAGCACGTATTCGATGTATTCGCGTTCGTGGCGATCGAGGCTCTGGAACTCATCGGGGATCGGCGTCTCTTCGTCAGGTCCACCCGTGATCAACGTATGTTCAAGCTCGTCCATGTCGATCGGCTTGGTGAGGTAGTTGGTGGCGCCGTTCTTGGTTGCCTGCACCGCAGTCGCGATGCTCCCGTAGCCGGTCAACACAACGACCCTTGTTCCCGGAGACCGCTCTTTGATGGACGTGATGGCATCGAGGCCACTGTCCCGGCGCAAGCGTAAGTCGACCACCGCATAGCTAAAGGCGCTTGGGTCGGCGGCTTCGAGCCCCGCGATGTCGGCCACGTGGGCCACCGTATAACCTCGATCGCGAAACTCTGTCGCGAGGGTGTCGGCAAAACGATCGTCGTCCTCGACGATCAGCAGGGACTTTTCTTCCTGCTCGATGGTGTCTGCACTTACGTCGCTCATCCATGACCTCTCTTGAAGATCTTCGCGTGATGACCTTTTAGCTTAGGTTGACGTCACTCGCCGGCACAAGGGCGGGAACAGAAATGCGTGCCTCGGCGCCGCCGTTTTCGCGATCTTCCAGCGTGAACTGCGCTCCAACTGCTTCGGTGAGATTATGGACGTAGTAGAGCCCGAGGCCAACACCGTCCGGCTTGGTTGTAATGAATGGTTCGCCGAAGTGCTTGCGTACGACTTCTGGCCAGCCCGGCCCGCGGTCCATGATGGACACTTCGATGCGCTCGCTGCGGGAGTTCACCAAAACGTCGATATCGCCCTCTCCCCGCGTGGATTCCCGGGCATTGTCGATGAGATTCAAGATCGCGTGCGAAAATGCGATCGCGGGCAATAGAGCGCGCCGGTTGCTTCGCCCGGTCTCCGAATATTGGATTTTGGACTCAGTTCCCGTCTGATCGGCCTCGGTCGCGCTTTCGCACATGCGCCGAACGATGGACGCGACGTCGACGGGTTCGAGCTGCACGTTTTCGGGTTCGAGCTGGGAGCCAGACATACGGCGCAAGATTTCTTCGCAGCGTTCGAGGGCCTCGGATGCCGTCGCCCAGTCTTTGTCCTCGTGGAGGTCTTGGGTGCGCGCGAGGCGGGCAAGCTTAAGCTTGGCGGTGTTGAGTGGTGTGGCGAATTCATGGGAAAGGCCGGCCGCCAATGCCCCGACCGCGCGGAGGCGATCGACGCGAGTTTTGCGTTCGTTCAAGAACGCGAAATGCGCTTGAAGTGCCTTCAACGTTCGCGAAAGCCACGCGGCCAAGATCCAAAACGCCCCCGCCACCGTGTACTGGGCGGGGAACAACAAGTACGAGGGCAAGAGGCTTGCTTCGAGGCCTGGTGGGATTTGCGCCTGAACTTGGTTGAACCCAATGCAAGCGAGCAATAAGATAAAGAGGAACACACTCAAGCGTCCCTCGAGGATCAGCGCACCCAGCCCAATATGGACGAACAAAATCGGCATCAAGGGGTTCCACGCACCGCCAGTCAGGGCGAGCAGCGCGGTTAGCGCCACGATGTCCGCAGCAAGCTGGAAGAATACGTGTATTGGGTAGGTCTCGGTTTTTCGCTGGAGTGCCGCCCAGGTCAGAATGTTGAGCAACGCGAGGGCGGCGACGACGGAGAGAAACGCGGGCAAGAGCCTCTTCTCAAGGACTTCAAACTCAAGTGCTGGAATGATCGAAAGCACCTGGGCGCCGAGGGCGAGCCAGCGCAGACGCACCACCCACGCGAGGCGCGCGGTGCTTTGGCCGGGGTCCGCCGAGATGGGCGGTTCAAAGAACGAGCGAAGGGTGTCGAGCACTAATTTGGTTCCCGTGAGATATCAAAGGTGCAGCCGTACGAACGGTAACTATGGCGCAGAATGTCGATCTCGGTGCGCGACTGTTCGCCGCCTGCGCGCAAAATGGCATCGCGAGGGTCGCGTGAATGGCACATCTGCGGGGAGTCAGTGTTCCAGAACGCGCGGGAATCCTCGGGCGGGCGGTTGGAGATTGGAGAGCGAAGTGAGCTCGGTGATGGCGAGGGTACCACCGGCTCGCAAGTAGGGCGCCATGCCGCGCCCCTCAAGCGAAGCCCATGCATTAGATCGAGCCCGCGCTGCCGGGTGCGGAATAGACGAGCGGCTGGTAGAGCTTCGGAAATATTTTTAGATGCATCAACAACGAACAATTTGAGCGTGTCACACGTTCTCGATCGCGGGGCTTGGGTAGTATCCACAGCGCCGGCGTCGACCCGACGCCGCGAGTCCGATCCATCATCGGATCCAAGTCACCAACCCGCGGAGAACAACCCAATGTCCGATCGTCCCTTCAAAATTCTCGGCCTTCAACAGATCGCAGTCGGCGGTCTCGACAAAATGGCCCTGCGAAAGTTCTGGGTCGATACCCTCGGGCTCACCCCGGCTGGCACCTACCGCAGTGAAAAAGAAAACGTCGACGAAGACTTCGTGATCGCCGGCGTCGGGCCTTTCAAGGTCGAGGTCGATCTGATGCAGCCCCTCGACCCCGAGAAGAGCCCCAAGGTGCATTCGCCTGCCCTCAACCATGTGGGTCTCTGGGTCGACGACCTTCAGGCTGCAGAAACCTGGATGCTCGAAGAAGGTGTCCGATTCACTCCCGGCGGTATCCGCAAGGGGGCTTCGGGGCACGATGTTTGCTTTATCCATCCAAAGGGCAATGAAGCGTCGCCGATTGGCGCCGAAGGCGTTCTTGTTGAACTCGTGCAAGCGCCCGCCGACGTGATCGCGGCGTTCAGCGCCGCGGCGAATGAAGGTTAATCGATGGCTGTACGCGAAAAACCGAGGCCACGCCGACGTTATGTCTATCTCGTCGTGCTCGCGGCACTGTTTTTATTTGTATGGAGCAGCGGACAGGATCCTTCGGTAGAAGT
>JASDVE010000066.1:35167-37325 GCA_041891195.1 Myxococcota bacterium
GTAGAAGTTGTTCAGGGAAGCACGCTCTTGGTGCAGGTCCGGGGCAACTATGTCGAGGCCGCAAGCCCGACGCTCCTAGGGCGCCTGTTGGGTGACGATGGCAAACCTTTCGTGTCACTGCTTTCGCTGTTCGCACTCGCGGAACGTGACGACCGGATCGACACGGTCGTGATCCAACTCGGAAGCTCCGGGATCGGCTGGGGGAAGGCGACCGAACTTCGCAATGCGATCGGTCGGCTCCGAGACGCAGGACGCGAAACCGTTGTCATCATGAACGGAGGCTCGTTCTCTGCCAACCGAGCCTATTACGTCGCGAGTGCTGCTGAAAAAATCTACGCGGTACCGGGTTCAGTGCTGCCCGTTGTGGGTCTTGCCGCGCAGTATCTCTACTTCGGAAACACCTGGGAAAAGTTTGGGATCGGCGTCGAGGCGACGAAAGTCGGTCGATACAAGGGCGCAGTCGATACGATCATCGGAACCGAGATGTCCGAGCCCCTGCGCGAAATGTCCAACGCGTTGCTCGACAGCGCGGAACAGCGCTTCGCGAGCGCGGTTGAAGCTTCACGTGGCATCAACCGTGAAGAACTGGCAAAGATCATCGACGCGGGCCCCGTTACGGCGTCGCAGCTACTCGAACACGGTCTACTCGACGGCATCTCTCACGTTCGGCATCTCGATGTGATGCAGGGGGACGTGATACACGGCAAGGACTACCGGAACGTTGATCCCGTGAGTATCGGCTTCGACCCCAAGGCACAGTTCGCTTTGATCTACGGCAGCGGCAACGTGGTGACGGGTTCGGCAGGGCGCTCAACTTCGGGCGGGCCGATCTTCGCCGCGGACAAAGTGAGCGACGCGCTCTTCGCTGCGTCGAAGAACCCGGAGATCGACGGCATCATCTTGCGACTCGACAGTCCCGGGGGTTCTCCCGACGCGTCGGAGTATGTCTGGCAAACCATCATGGATGTTCGCGAGACCGGGATGCCCGTCGTGGTGTCCGTGTCCGACGTTGCGGCATCGGCGGCCTACTACATTGCTTCGGCCGCGGACGCGATCATCATATCACCGGGCGCACTCACGGGTTCGATTGGCGTCTTCTCGGTGCGTCCTAACTTCGAAGGCTTGATGGAAAAACTCGACGTACGTGTCGAGACACTCTCTCGAGGTGCGCACGCGGACTTCGCGTCAACCCTTAAGCCCATGAGCGACGGCGCCCACGAACGCATGGACACCATCGTGCGCGAGATCTACGAACTCTTTATCACCCGCGTCGCAACGGGGCGAAACCTGGAAGTCGCCCAAGTGGACACGGTCGGTGAAGGCCGGGTGTGGAGCGCGGAACAAGCCTTGGACGTCGGGCTCGTAGACGAACTCGGCGGCCTAAAGGAAGCTGTCGAATGGTTGCTTCTAAAGAACGGTCTCGACAAAGATACCGACGCTTCGTTGGTCTCTTATCCCGCGGCGCTCTCGGTTACGGCCGAATTTGCGGAACTGCTACAGGGCGGCACGCTTCTGATGTCACGCGCCCCCATGGACGTGGCGCTGGATTCGCTGCCACTCCCCAACGCCCTTGTGACGTTGCGCAGCTGGGTGACAGACCTTGATTTTAACGGGCCGCTTCTCGTCCCGTCCGCACTGATCGAAATTCAGTAGGCGAACTCTCGTCGCGAGGCGAGATCTTGGAGGTCTGTGTGGCGAGTACCCAATCCAAAGTGGCAACCCTTGAAGCCAGCGATCGGGTCGGGCTCTACGTCGAATCTCACGGCACAGGTGTGCCCGTCGTCTTTTCTTGCGGCTACTGCACGACGCATGAAAACTGGCGCCCCCAGGTCGGACCTTTGGTTGCAGCGGGCTACCGCGTCGTACTGCACGACTTTCGCGGACATGGTCTTTCCGAGTCCCCCGCGGATGCGAGCGCGTATTCGATGGCCCAAGTGATCGACGATCTTTCCCGGGTGATCAATTGGGCGTCGCCCGATCAACCTGTCGTGCTGGCGGGCCATTCTTTCGGCGGCCTGGCCTCTCTCCACTACGCGGCGCAGAACAGCAAGTACGACACCGCGCGCCTCCTCATCGAGAAGGGCGCCAAGACCGACATACAGGCGCAGAATGGCTGCTGTATGCGCGCGTATGAGATGGCCAAGGAGGGTGAGATGCG
>JASDVE010000066.1:37335-37954 GCA_041891195.1 Myxococcota bacterium
TCGTGCTCTCATCCTGCTCGCGACCGGTCCTGGTTTTAAAAAACCAGAGGCCGCGCAAAAGTGGGAAGCGCAGTGCGAACGTACCGCGAGCTTTCTTGAAGAGCGCGGCGTCGACGCTTTTCTGGCGGGTCGTGCTGGAGAAACCTGTGTCGGAAGACGACCGGAACTGCCCGACGCGCAGGCGGCCGCCGAAGCGATTGCGAAACAAGACACCTCGGGGCTCGCGCTTTTTGGTCGTAAGATCGCGGGCACTGCACCTCCAATTATGGACGAACTCCCCGGGCTCATGTGTCCGGCCCTCGTCCTGGTTGGCGAAGAAGACAAAGCCTATCTGCGGGCCGCGGACGTCATGGAAGCGAAGCTCGGCCAGGCGCAGAGCAAGCTGCTCCCCGGGGTTGGCCACGTCGCGAACCTCGAGGATCCAGCGGTATTTAATGCGCAGGTTCTCGACTTCCTCGCCGCCCTGTAGTGCGCTTTTTGACTCCATAACGGCAAATGACCTCGCTCGCGATCGACACAAGCCCGGATAGCCGCCGAGGCCAGGCTCGCGCAACCGTTGTCGTGCTGGTGGGTTTCACCCTTATCGGGCGGCTCGGTTGTGGGACGCAGACCCAGACGC
>JASDVE010000067.1:0-3766 GCA_041891195.1 Myxococcota bacterium
GTGCGAGCCAGGCCGCTCGTGTGTAATCAACACTGTGGCACCGAGCGCGGCAGCACTTTTACTGCCTGATGGACTTCGTGGTGGTTGACTTTTGTAGGACCGGGTTGGTGGTCCGCTTCCGAAAGTGATCCGGCAAGTAGCGATCGGTGTCGAGGGGATACGCGCCGAACGAGTAGGCCAAGTGGCTCTCTGTCAGAGACGGTCATGCGTCGTTTTTCCTTTGAACCATTGCGCGTATGCGGGCCAACCTAGCCTTCGATCATGTCGCGCTTGCAAAACGCTCGTGCGTGTCAGATGCTGGCTTCTAGGCATTTTTTCAATCGCATTGCTTCAATATTTACAAAGTGGGGGAAGTATGGGAATTGCAGTTGTTACGGGTACGAGTAGCGGGATCGGTCTCGCCACCACATTGAGACTCGCGCGGAGTGGACACAGAGTCTTCGCCGGGATGCGCAACCCCGCCAAAGCCGAAGCGCTTCGCGAAGTGGTCGACTCGGAAGCCCTAAAGGTCGAAATCATCGAACTCGACGTCAACAGCGACGGTTCCGTCGAAGAGGCCTTCGCCAAGGTCGCCGAGGCGGGACCCGTTGACGTGCTGGTAAACAACGCCGGGATCGGTGGCGCAAGCCCCTTTGAGATCACGCCCCTTGAAGATCACCAGTCGATGTTCGAGACCAACTATTTTGGCGTGGTGCGTTGTACGAACGCGGTCGTCCCATCGATGCGCGAGCGGAAGGCCGGTGCCATCGTCAACATCACTTCTGTGGCGGGGTTGTACGCGGTACCCAACCAAGTGGCGTATTCGGCGTCAAAGTGGGCGGTTGAATGTCTCGGCGAAGCGCTCGCCGGAGAACTCGAACCCTTTGGTGTTCGGGTCGTCAACATTGAGCCAGGTGTTGTGTTGACCAAGATCTTCGAGAACGCGAAGGAGACGACGCGCTTCGACAAAACGTCTCCCTATTTCACGCTCATGCGTCGCAACGGGAAGATGTTCTCTGCTGGCTTCAAGCTGGGTACCACGGCTGAAATGGTCGCCGATACCATCTGGGAAGCCATCAGTTGCGAAACCTACAAGCTTCGCTGGCCGGTCGGGCCGGACGCGGTCGGTCTTGCGAGTGGCCGAAAGGACATGACTGACGAGGAATGCGTCGCGCTTTCGGGCGAGATGAGCGACGAAGAATATAGCCAGCGGTTCCGAGACAACTTCGGCATTGACGTCTAGGCCCCTAGACGAGGGTGTCTCGCAAGTAGGCCGTTGCGGCACCACGAACGAGGGCCAACGATTTGTAAAGCTGCATGTCGGCGTCCATGGTGTCGATCGACGCGAGTAAGGTGCGCGCAGCATCTGGCGTCTCAGCGACGGCGTCGAGGCGCGTTCGGTGGATGCGAATGCCAAACAGGATCGCCCCAGTTGTGGGCAACCGTTGCAGCGTTTGGTGTTCAACCCGGAGCCAAATCTTTTGGCCCGCGTTGGATGCGTCGAGATCGGAACGCTCGCGCGTCTGCATTTTGCCACCGGGCTGAAAGAGCGCGGGGTCGTCCATCAGGGACCAGTTGCCGCGCTTAAACACGAGCCCGGGCTTCATGCCGTCGAAAAACCGGTTGGATGATGAATTGAGTTGTTCCTGGTATCCGGGCACGCGCTCGTGAATCGCTGTCATGGGAAGGCCGAGTTGCGTTGGCAGGTCCCAGCGGGTGGGAAAGCAAACCGAGGCTGCGGTCAGACACCAGCCTTCCGGACGTTCCTCCATGACGACCAGGTCTTCTTGGGTGCAGCGCGCCGCGACTTCAAGGGCCGGCATGTGCGGCTCGGTCAAATCGAACTCCTCGCCCGTGGCGCGAATGCAGAACTGGCTGCCATTGAGTTCGAATTCGTCGGCGTAGTGAGTGAGCAAAGTTTCAATCACTCTGTTGCGCGCTTCGGCTTGGGCCGCGCGTGAGCGCTCGAGTTCGACGAAGACCTGGCTCCGCTTGTCTCGGAGCAAGCGATGTTTCTCGGCGAGGTCTTGGACGTAGTCATCGTCGATGACAAGCCACGGTTCGCTCGGTTCCATCGCGTGAAGGCCAAGGTTCAAGCGGTGAGGGGCGGCGACGGTGTCCCATACGGCGCGCGTCGGTCTGGAGGTGGGCGGCATTGGGGGGCGCTCTTTACGCAATGACCAAACGCTGTGTCTAGTCTTCTCGCAGAAGAATATCACGAAACGGCGCGTTCCTGGCCGCCGTGGCAGCCTTTCAAGATCGCGGTGGACCGCTTTTCATGGGGCGTAGCTTGTGGCATTGTGAGTGCCAATTCATCGCGACATTGCGTCGCCCCGCAAAAGAGGAATTCAAATGCCCATCGCCACCCGCGAGATCACCGAACCTCTCCGCATGATGGGCGTCGCCGGTTCGCCCTATACGAGAAAGATGCGCGCACTGCTTCGTTTTCGCGGGATTCCGTACCGCATCATTCGCCAGAGCTCTGCAGAGTTTGCTTCTCTGCCAAAGCCCAAGGTTGGTTTGCTTCCAACCTTTTATCTGCCGAACGAAAAGGGTGAGACGGTTGCCGTGACAGATTCGACTCCGCTTATTCGTCGCTTCGAACGCGAATATTCTGGGCGATCGGTTTTGCCCACCGACCCGGTCATTCGCTTTATCGACTTCTTGCTCGAAGACTACGGCGATGAATGGTTGACCAAGTGCATGTTCCATTTTCGCTGGGCCCATCAAAGCGACATCGACAAAGCGGCTTCGATCTTGCCGTTTTACTCGAAGGTCGACATGACCGACGAACAGGTCGCGCCATATTCAAAGCACATCAGCGAGCTTCAGGTTTCGCGGATCTACGTGGTTGGCTCGAACGAAACAACCGCGCCAATTATCGAAGCCAGTTACGTGCGTTTCTTGAATTTGTTCGACGCACATCTGCAGACCATGCCCTTCTTGCTCGGCAATCGACCCGGGACCGGGGACTACGGTTGTTACGGTCAGCTGACGCAGCTTGCTCTTTTCGACCCTACGCCTTCTGCGATTACGGTTGCCAATGCGCCGCGAGTTTACGGTTGGACGGAAGACACGGAAGACTTGAGCGGCCTCTCGGTCACCGATGACGACTGGATCACCCGAGACACGGTGCCCGACACGTTGCGCGCACTGCTCACCGAGGTGGGGCGAGTGCACGTGCCTTTCTTGCTTGGCAACGCGGCAGCGCATGCGAGTGGCTCGAAGCAAGTTGACTGCATCGTTGACGGAGCAAAATGGGTACAGCCGACGTTCCCCTATCAAGCGAAGTGCCTTGGCTGGTTGCGGGATGAACGCGAGGCGCTGTGCAGCGACGACCGTGTCGACCTCGACAAGGTCTTGGCGGGCACTGGGTGCGAGGCGCTCTTTTAGACCGTTGCTTGGGCATTGCCCGGCCGTTCTTCCAAAACGCAAAAAATGCGATGCGCTGTTGCTCGCGCTTCGCACGCGATATGGCTATGACTCTGCCCGCCAAACGCGCCCCCTGTTTTGCACGTTCAAGGGAAAGAAATGCCATTCGACGAAGACACCGCGGTCACCTGCATCAGCCCTGGGCAATACACTTGCGACGTGAGTCCGAATCATTGGATCGTGGCTGGGCCCAACGGTGGCTACCTCGCTGCACTGCTCACCCAGGCGGGGGGTGCCCATCTCGATGATCCGTCGAGGCAGCTGCGTAGCCTTACGGTTCATTATCTGCGTCCGCCCAAACAAGGTCCCGCACATATTGAGGTCGCCATAGAGCAACTCGGCCGTTCGGTTGCTT
>JASDVE010000067.1:3776-7830 GCA_041891195.1 Myxococcota bacterium
CTCCTGATTGCCACGGGTGGGGGGGGCGGTGTGCGCTCGGGATTTTAATTTCCTACGTGGTCATGGCCGAAAGCGACTCCGCTCGAGGAGTGCGACAAAATTGGCTTGGTTCGCAAAGGACCCTCGCTCGCGATCCATAAAGAGTGGGACATTCGCAATGCGAGCAACATCTCGTTTGGTGGCGAAGGTCCGATGGACATGACTTGGTGGATCCGTCCAGCGATCCATCGGCCCCTCGACGGGGCGATGATCGTCGCGATGGCGGATGCACTGCCTCCACCGATTTTCGCGACGACGTCGGTTCCGATGGCGGTCCCGACTGTCGACTTGACGGTCCACATCCGAGCGATGCTCGCCAAGGCGACTTGGAACCCCGGCGACTGGATTCTGACTCGCTTTACAACCCGGCACGCCAGCGGCGGCTATCTGGAAGAAGACGGAGAGCTGTGGACGGCAGACGGCACGCTTCTCGCGCATAGCCGTCAGCTTGCGTTGTGTACTTGAGCTGATTGCTCGAAGCATCGGCTCGAACGGTGTCATGAAACGACGCGCGATATCAGACGCGCTGGAATCGACCGGTTTCGACTTCTTTGACTTCGCCCCGTGTCTGCATCCGCTGCAAGTGCAAGAACGCGCTTCGGTGTTCGACCTGGTCGGCAAAGACTGACTTCACATGCGGCCGGTAAATGAATCGGCGCGAGACCATGTCTTCGATGCTCTGCGGTTCAACGAGAAAGTCGAGCATCGCATCGTGTCGTCGTGTGATCACGGCCCCAAACGCATCGAGTAGCTCAAGGAAGTTCTTGCGCCCCTCGATCACACCTTTGTGGTGGAACGTTACGTAGAAGTCGGCGTCTTCGTCACGGACTTTGCGCAGACTCTCTTCGAAATCTTCGAGGTCGCTCCAGACATCACCGTAGTAGGGCCCAAAGCCAGTGAGGTCGATGTCCGAAAGAAAAAACACGCCTTCTGAGATGCGAAAGCCACTGTGACCGCGTGTATGTCCGGGCAAGTGAACGGCTTCGATTTTTGTTTCGCCGAGGTCGAAGACCGCGCCGTCCGAGAACCCGTGGGCGTCGGGGCGGGGTGCGAAGTTGAATTCTTCAACGACCACCTTTTTAAACCCGTCGCGCGCTTCACCCTCGAACCCGTAGATATCCATCAAACCGTCGAGGGTTTGCACGCCGGGCAGGTCCGCGTCATGGACGTGCACGCGGGCGTCGCTGAATAAGCCGTTGCCCGGGATGTGGTCTTCGTGGGCATGACTGTTGATGACGGCGTCGATTGCGATCGGGGCGCCGCCTTTCGCAACGACATCCACGGAGGGATCGATCACAATCGCCTCACGCGTCCCGCGCACCAAGAGCGAATTGCCAGAGGGATACTTGCCGGTGTCTGTTCCAACGAGCACGCTGACATGTTCGCTCAAGCGTCGCTCGTGTTCGCCCCAGTCTGCGATCATTGATCGTCCTTGGTCCGGTAGTCGCCAAACGGTTGGTCGCGGTCCTGAAGGGCAGCCTTGAGCCCCTGGTCTTTTGTACGCGCCATGAACTCGTGCATGCTTTGTTGGTGGGTGCCGAGGGCGCATAACTCGGACCCGGCTCGGATTCCCGTGTGAAGCCCCATGATTTCCATCTGTCGATGCACAACGCGCTTGTTGAGTTGCACCAGATCAGCGGGGACGCTCATCACCCGCCGTGCGACGTCGAGCACCTTGGCCTCGAGTTCGTCGGCAGGAACGCTCCCGTTCGCCCAACCGAGCTGAACACATTCTTCGGCGCTCAGCGAGTCGCCGGTGATCATCATTTCCATGGCTTTGCGCATACCGACGAACCAAGCGTGGAAATGATTGTCCGGGACTCCAAAACGAACGGCGGGATAACCCATTTCTGCATCGTCGGACATGTAGACAAGATCACAGCAGGTGGCGAGTTCGCTGCCGCCCGCCAAGCAATAGCCATGCACCTGGGCGATCACGGGCTTGCCAAATTCCCAAATTCGCATCCAACCTTGTGTCACGTGGCGTGGCCAGTGTCCGTCACCAGGCGGGGTATACCACGGGTGCTCTTGGCCATCGTTGCCATCGCCAAGGTCGTAGCCCGAAGAAAAACACTTGCCCGCTCCGCGCACGATCATCACGCGTACCGATGGATCTTGATCTGCTTCTTCGAGTCCGTCCAGGATGCCGCCGCGCATGTCGTGATTGAGCGCGTTTCGTTTTTCGGGACGATTGAGCGTGATGCGCCTCACGCCGGGGATAGGTTCGTCAATCAAGACTGCGTCGTTGCTCATGGCGGGTTCCTCGTCATCGTGCGGTTAGGGGCATGGGAATTGTGCGGGTCGAAAATCAAAACCCGATGAAGCGCAGACGCGCGACACCGGGTTTCGAGTTTTCGCTGATTCGTGGACCCATTGCAAGGTCCACTTGCGGGAAGGCTATTCGCGTTTTGCGCTAAGCCTGGAGCCAGTTCCCATGGAAGCCGAGCGGGATGCGTTCTTCCAGCCAAAGGCGGGCGAGCGGGGCGCTGTCGATCGCGCGGGCATCGAGCACGTCGATTGCGGTCTCGTCCGTATTGGTGTCGTGAACCAGGTTCAAAATGAACCCGTCGTCTTCTTCGGCGTCCGGAGTGCGGGGAACAAAGACGGGTTCACCAACCCATTGTCCTTCGACGACTTCACGATTGACCGAAGGCCCCCCGGTGCGGTCGTATTTGGTAATTCGGCGAAAGAGCCCGGCCGCATCGTCGCCAGGCTCGGCGGTGCCAGCGTAGCCCCACCGGTTTTTGTAACCGATCAGGCGGTCGTCGATGCGCGGAAACTCGGCCGAAATGTCTGACAACTTCGATTCCTTGCAAGTGTCCGACGCAAGATCGAATTCGTAGAGATACGGATGTGCGATGAAGCCTCGCGGGTCGCCGCCACTGCGGATGATGTCGAGGCTGTTAATTAAAGCCTGCGGGTCCTCATACGTGCATGCGTCCATGAAGATCTTTCCATCTTCTTCATACGCGTTGCCAGGGTGGAACATGTAGCCAGACGAAGGAGCTTCGATCCATTTAATTTCGCTGCCGGCTTCGCGCTTGCGGATCCCGAACATCATATTGCGATCGGCGTGCCCCGAAATGGCATCGCTGAAGCGTCCCCCAGTGAGCATCGGGGCAAGATCGAAGTGGATGCTTCCGAGCGGAAAGATCACGTAGTTCTCGGTGATCGCGAAGTCGTGCATCATCGAAGCCCAAGGTGCATCGTGCGCTTCCGCAAGAGAAACGCTCCCGTCTGATTCGACGCAATACAGCTGAATAAAAGGAGCAATCGGTTGGTAGCCATGAATCCAGAGTTGGCCCGTTCGGGCATCTATCTTTGGATGTGCGGTCGTCGATAGACCGAGCATTTTCCCTTCATAGTCCCAGAGACCCTTGGATTCGAGGGTTTGCGGGTCCATCTCGAAGGGAGGCATGTTTTCCGTAAGTGCAAAAAGTCGCCCTGCGTGAGGGACAATATTCGTATTGGGGTGGTGGCTCGGGAGGGGCGAGGCAAGCGGATGGTCGGGGGGGAGATTGAGACCGCCCTGGACGTACTGGCCTGCTTTTTCTTGCTCCACGAAACATTCGGTTCGCGCATAACGTCCCTTGATTCGGGCTGTGCCGTCGTCAAATTGGATCGCATTAATGAGCGCATCGCCGTCGAAAAGATGGAGGGCTTGGGTGCCTGCGACCGGGGCCACTTGTTGATTGGGACCATTCCGATAGAGCGTCCCGTTTAATTCCCGGGGAATGTCTCCTTCAATTCTTGAGACGACGGAGTCGTGTTCGACTGGATTGGGGCGGAGGATAGAGGCGAAGCGTGCATTCGAGGTCTGGGAACTCGGGGCTGGCATAGGGACTCCTGTGAAGGGGTTCGATCGGGAATAGTGAGGTGGGCGATCACTGGATTTGGCATACGACTCAGTGATGGCTTGGGAAATGATCGTTTTAGAGAGGAGAGAGGCGGGGATTATGAAATGCGCCCCGTCCGAGTTCACGGTCAATGAAGGCTTCCACGAGGGCATCAAGTT
>JASDVE010000068.1:0-2931 GCA_041891195.1 Myxococcota bacterium
GTTCATCTTGGGCGCCGCAGGGCAGCATCGCCGAATCTTCGACTACCGGGGTTACCCGGAACTCGTTCAGTACCAGGACATTCGCGTACTTGCGACGGTGTCGTTGCTCGTGATGCTTGTCTTCCAGTTGGTGTTCTTTTACAACTGCATCGTCAGCTGGCTGAGCGGAGAGGAAGCAGGCAAAAACCCGTGGAACTCGAATACGCTCGAATGGACCACGCCTTCGCCTCCCGGCCATGGCAATTGGCCGCCGGAAGAACTTCCGACCGTGTATCGCGGCCCGTACGAATACAGCCATCCCGATCGTGAAGAGGACTACTGGCCCCAGAACCTTCCCAATTGAACGGGACCCTTTGTCGAACACGAACACCCAATGCCTTCAGCTTGATCGAGGACAGCGGGACTTCGGATAGGAAATTGAATTACCGATGAGACCGATCGCCAACACACGTAGCGCTTCAGGAGTGCCCACCGGCTTGCTAGCCGTTTGGTGGGTCGTCGGATCCGAGATCGTCATCTTCGGCGGTGTTCTCGCCTCGTACATCATGGGTCGCTTGACTCACGATGCGTGGGCGGTTCAGTCGGCGAACACGAATACGTATATCGGCGCCTTCAATACCTTCGTACTTTTGACGTCGAGCTTGACCGCGGTCTTGGCTCATCAAGCGGCGGAAGAGGGCAACGGCAAGCTGGCTGCCAAACGGTTGCTCTACACCGTGGGTGGTGCTGTTCTATTCGTCTGTGTCAAGAGCTTCGAATGGTATACCGAGATCAGCCATGGCTTTACCATTACGTCGAGCCCGTTTTGGTCTTTCTATTATCTCGCCGCAGGTATCCATGCGCTTCACGTCATCGCGGGTGGGATCATCATGCTCGTCGTCGCCAATAAGGTGAAGAAGGGCATTGACCTTCACCACGTTGAATTGATCGGGATCTATTGGCACTTCGTCGATCTGGTCTGGATCTTCTTGTTTCCACTGCTTTATATCGCGAAATAGGAAGTGATTTTCGCACCGTCGGTTTTACATGGGCTCCGAGCCCAGGTGATGATCAAACGAAAGGTCAAACATGTCTGAAGACGGACACCACACGAACTACGTCAAGATCTGGGGCATTCTCATGGTGCTGCTGTTTGTCAGCATCATTGGTCCGGAATTTGGCATTCGCTGGCTGACGTTGTTCACCGCGTTCGGGATCGCGTGCATCAAGGCCTATATGGTCGCCACGAAGTTCATGCACATCGATAAGATGCCTAGCTTTGTTTCCTACATTGTTGTGACGTGCCTTGTCTTCATGCTTCTCTTCTTCTCCGCCGTCGCGCCCGACGTGATGAACGACACGGGCAGCAACTGGGTCAAGCCGACTTGGGTCGCCGGGACCGAGAACGATTGGGTCACCGTCGGCGGCCACATGGAAGATGCCGGTCACGGTGCAGAAGCGAGTCACGGCGAGTCGCATTAATCCGTGGAGGGTGTCGTGACAGTTCCCGGGGCGGGGCCGCCTGAAACACGAGGTGAGCGCGATCAGCTGATCCCTAATGGGTTGTTCGGCATGGTTCTCTTTGTTCTGGCCGAAGGCATGTTCTTCGCCGGTCTGATTAGCGCTTTCGAGATCATGCATTCGGGTGCGATGGTTTGGCCACCGCCGAACCAACCTCGACTTCCGATCGAAGCGACGGCGTTCAACACCCTCGTGTTGCTTGTGAGCGCGGTTTTCTTGCAGCGGGCCCATAAGTCATTCCACCGGGGTGAGCGCGGCAAGATGTTGCGCCCCATGATCCTGAGCTTGGCATGTGGTGCGTTCTTCGTACTCTTCCAAGGGTACGAGTGGGTACAGCTTATCAACGAAGGGCTGACGCTTTCGTCGAGCGCCCTGGGGAGCTTCTTCTACCTGATGGTGGGGATGCATGCGCTTCACGCTGTCGGAGCGCTTGGTCTTCTTGGCTACGCAACGTATCGCTTGCGCGGTGGCTGGCTGACGCCAAGCCTGTTCGGAGCGGCAGAAGTGTTCTGGTTCTTTGTCGTGGGGGTATGGCCCGTGCTTTACCTCGTGGTGTACCTACGATGAGCAATCGATTCTCGCGCATCGTGTGGCTGCTGATCGCTTGCAGCGTTCTGTTTGCGCCAGGGCTTGCCGCAGCATGTTCCGTTTGCACAACGGGCAAAGAAGACGACACGCGCATTGCCTTTGAATTAATGACGGCATTTATGACTGTCATTCCGTTCGTCCTTGTGGGCGGTGCTTTCTGGTGGCTTCGCGGTCGCTTGAGGGCAGTAGAAGACAGCCATGTGCGGGCGCGTGAGTTGGCTGAGGCCGGTGGCTCGTCGTCCCGTGCTGAGGCACCACAGTCGCACTGAAGAGTCAAGCCTGGCGTCGCTAGACGCTGGACTCGAATGATTCGAGCGCGGACGTTTTCATACTCGTCCCGGTGCCAGCCACTTCCGCGAGACAGGCGTGTCGTACTGTCTCAGATCACCGATGTCCTAGACATCGCTCCTCAATCGAATTGCACGATCGCTTAGTCGAGGTCTTGTTTTTTTGGGGCGTCGGCGGTTCGAACCGAGTGGGGGTGTTGAAGTTGGTTTCAGCGACTGTTTGGACAGATCTCCTTCTATCGACCTTGGGGGCTTCCGCGATGCTTCTTGACGATCTGTTTGCGGATGAGGAACGTTGATATCGTGATCGCGATAGGGGCATGCGCCACCTGAGCTCTCGTTACCGGTAGATTTTGCAACAAGCTTAGGTTTTGGGAGCCGGGTGATTTAGCCGTAGCTGTAAGCACGCCCGATCACCAAGAATGGAACCCGCGGCCGGTGAATTCTCGTGGGCCTCGTTATCGACCTCAGCATCGAAAAGACTGAACTCTAGCTGCCGGGATGCCAAGCAACGCGATCGTTTGTGTGGCTGGGGTGAAAAATGGCGCCGATCTCG
>JASDVE010000068.1:2941-7830 GCA_041891195.1 Myxococcota bacterium
TTCTGAGCGGTCGTGTGGGCTCGGTCCAAATTCAACTCTCCGGGCGGGACCGGGAGCAACTGTTTAAGGCCGCGGATCAAGACAAAGAGAAATTGCGGTTGACGCCCGGTCCCCGTTGGATCGATAACGACCGGGAGGCTCAAGCCAATAAAATGGTCATCATGATCGACTGGGCTCGCGGGCGATACGCCGGTCTGACATCTCGGAATGTCGCATTCTCGCTGTACGTCGAGACCGAGGGGCTGGAAGCGACGGAGTTTCAGGAAGGCGAAGAGTTGATTGCTGCGGTTTTGCGCGCGGCAGTTCGGGGGCGGCGAAGCTTGGCGAACTCGAGGGGATCAATATCTCGTCGAAGTCTTCGGGAGTTTGGGGGCCGCTCAAGAAAATTGCGTACCTCTTGCCGTATGGGTGCCTAGCATTGTCAAGCGTGTTGATCGTCGACAACCTTAAACGTTGAAACGTCTCCCACCAGCGGGCCAGCCAGGGGCGGTTCGTTTAGCCCTGCAAGGCGAACCCGAGAGCGTAGACCGGTTGAATCCGCTGGCTTCTCGTGAAGTCGAAGGAGCTTCGTTGGCGATTGAACTGGTCAAAGGCTCGCCCACAACCCAGGCTTGTCCAATAAATATGCGAAAAAAAATTTGCGAAGCCGAGGGAAAATGTTGGCGATTGAACCGGTCGCCGACACCCCGCAACTCAAGCTTGTCTAGTAAACACGCGATATGATCCGCACTGAATCACAGTCAGCCATGTTGACGACTGAACAGGTAGCCAACGTCTGGCACAGAACCCAATCTGTAGAAGAAAATTGCGATAAAATCTTACATGCTGCAGAGGGAGCCACGTTGATGATTGAGCCTGTCGTAGATATGAGCCAGTCATTTTCTGTCGAGAAAACACGCGAGAAAATTCTGCGCGTGGCCGGGGTCCTATTTGGCCTCAAGGGCTTCTCGGGAACCAACGTTCGTGACATCGCAACGAAAACGGATCTGACTCCGGCGAGCCTGTACAACCATTTTGAGAACAAGGAAGACCTCTACCGCGCGGTGCTATCTGGCGGTGTAAAGCCGCTGATCGACAGGCTAGGTGGATTAGTGGCCAGCGAGAATATGGACGAAGCGCTTCCCGACCTTATCGAAGACGTGATGGAACACCTGGCAGAGCACGCGTACTTGCCCCGCTTAATTTTCATCGAAGTGGCGACCGGCGGCGAACGTTTGGAGGAGCTGGTGCGGGAATGGCTCAAACCGTTGGGCCATCTAGGGAACAATGCTTTCAAAGTTTCGTGGATCGCGTCGGATGGGCAGTCCGCCTTCAGTCTGGAAGAAGCTCCGCTTTCCACTTTGGCGTGGATACGGCTCGTGTTCACTCACTTTGCGTTGGCGCCTATCATGAAAATCGTGCTCGGCAGAGACCCACTTTCGAAAGAGTGCCTGTTAGAGCAAACCCAGCTTTTACTCAAGCTCGCGCGTCGCGCCCGGTTTAGAGGTTGGAACCCAGAAGTTTTTTTGTCATCGCAAGACATCTTGGCACGGTTCGATCATCTGCAGGCAGAAGACAGTGAACTTGAGGGAACCATGTCGACTGTTGAAACGGTCGCAGACACCCGGAAACCAAAGCTTGTCGAAAACACACGCGATCGAATCTTAAATGAAGCCGCAGTGCTATTTGCCGCCCAGGGCTTCGCGGGAACTAGCGTTCGTGACATTGCGACTCAAGCGGGTCTGACTCCGGCTAGCCTGTACAATCATTTTGCGAACAAGGAGGACGTCTACCGAGAGGCGCTAAATCTCAGCTTAGGCGCCGCCCTCCGGTTACATGGTCAATTGGCGACCCGTATGGATGACTACGAAGCGCTTTGCGAGGTGGTTATAGCCACGATGGTAGACCTCGCAGATCGCGCGCACTTACCCTGCTTACTGAGCCTCGAAGTGGCGACCGGCGCGGAAGTTTTGACTGAGATGGCACGGGAATGGAGCAAGCCGTTGCTCGAGCAAGAGGAGCGGGAGTTGAGGACTGTCGGCGTACCGTTGGAGAAGGTTGCACTTAGTGCGGAAGAAGCACCGCTCATCATCATGATGGTTATGCAGCTCGTGTTTGGTCACTTCTCAATGGCGCCGCTCATTCGAATAGCGGTCGGCAGGGATCCGCTTTCGAAACAGTTATTAGCAGAGCATACCGCAGTTACGCTCAAGCTCGTGCGTATGATGTTATCGCCCGGCCCAGGCTGATAGAGCACGAACCTGCGGGCGCCGCGAACCCGCCTAGTCTTTGTAGACGGGCTTGCGCTTTTGCTTCCGCGCGCGAATCGCTTCTGCGAGATTCTCGGTTGTGAGGCGCACCAAGAGTTGATTGCGGTTTTCCGAGTCGATTGCGGCTTCGAGGCTTCCGACTTCGAGGTTGGACCACAAAAGTTTCTTGGTCATCGAAACACCTTGGGCGCTATACGACGCGATTTGGCTGGCGAGTTCGAGAGCTTCGTGCATGAGCGCGTCGTCGGCGACCACCCGCGACGCGAGGCCGATCCGTTCGGCTTCCACCGCGTCGACGGCGCGTCCGCTCAGGATGATTTCATTTGAGCGTGATGCGCCAATTAACCGGGGCAAGAGGAAACTCACGCCCAGCTCGGTGCCGGCAAGGCCATTGTTGATCCCCGCACCTCGAAAGTGGGCCGATTGTCCAGCGATGCGAATGTCTGCTCCGAGGCTCAAACAAAAACCGCCCCCAACTGCGGGCCCATTCACCGCCGCGATAACCGGTTGGGGCATGCCACGCAGGGCGGGCACGAGGTTCGACATGTATTCCATCGAACGAATCGCGATACGCGACATCGTCATGCCTTCAATGCCCGGAGGTACGCCGTGGTCGTCGAGGTCGAGTCCGGCACAAAAACCGTCGCCGGCCCCGGTGAGCACGACGACCGATGTGTCGTTGTCTTTGCCCACGGTCTCGATTGCTTCGTAGAGGGGACCGACCGTTTCGAATGACATTGCGTTCATACGTTCCGGACGATTCATCGTGATCACGCTCACGTGGGGGCGGGGTTTTGCGATGATGACGTACGTCATGGGACGGTTCCTTCAGCGGCTTTTGATGATTTGCTAAGCAAGGGCGGCGCAGCTGGCAAGGTAGCGCGATCACGGCCATGATTGGGGAAAGGAGCCCCCGTGACTGATCTGGTTAGTCGAGACTTCGTTCCATTTACAAAGAAGACCGCACCCCTTGCCGGGCCCGCACTTGACGACATTGCCGCGGAGCTAGGCGGCAACTGGCAGGTCTTGGAATCACACCATCTTGAGAAGACCTACGCGTTCGAGGACTTCGCAACCGCGTTGGCGTTTACGAATCGCGTAGGTGAGCTCGCCGAAAGCTTGAATCATCATCCCGATTTTGAACTCGGATGGGGCCGAGTCAAACTGACGATCTGGAGTCACGACGCCGGAGGACTTACGGAGTCAGACTTTATCTGGGCGGCAAAGGCCGATGCATTGCTGTAGACGGAGACGAAGCGCTGCTAGCTCTCTTGGTAAGTCGTGTGACTAGGTCGCCCCGCGAGAACGTTTTTCAGTCCCCAGCTCGTCACCTTCTTGAATTGCTCTGAAGCAATGAACGTATTGAAGGCGGTTTCATCCTGCCAACGAGAGGTGATCAGGTACTGCGCTGAATCATCTTGATCGACTCGTCGGAAAATCTGAGATTCGCCGTGGCCGTCTGCATCATTCATGACTTCGAGGACCTTCTTGCATGCCCCTTCGAAGGCTTCTTCTTTGCCGGGGAGTACGTCGTAGTTCATTCCGATTGTGACCATGCGATGGAGGCTAGCGTCAAAAAACAACTCTTGCGAGATGCGATCGGTCGATCCCGATGCGATTCTCTTGTCATGACCCAAGCCGAAGCGCGCGCCCGCTTTCTCGAAACCATTGACAGTCCCGACGAAGAGATCGACCTGGCCGAGGCGTGCTTGTGGATCTCTGCTGAGGCCAATGCGGGACTAACCCCCGAGCCGTATTTCGAAAAGCTTGATGACTTGGCCGAGTCCGTGCGCGCAGAAATCAAACCCACGACTTCGGTCGCGGACCGCACTGCGTTGCTGAACGAACATCTCTTCCTCGAACGCGGCTATCGCGGCAACGAGAACGAATACTACGACCCGCAAAACAGCTACCTCGACTGCGTCATCGATCGAAAAACAGGGATCCCGATCTCACTCGCAATCCTGTGGATGTCGGTGGCCGAACGCGTCGGGATCCCGGCCTACGGCGTCGGTTTTCCGGGACACTTTCTCGTGGGTGTCGAGGCCGACCCGGTGGTCTTTGTAGACGCGTTCTCCGCTGTGGTACTGACTGCGCAAGACTGCGAAGAGCGGCTGCGCGCAATCGCTGGAGACGAGGTGAAGTTCAACCCCGCCATGCTTGCCCCGTCGACCCGCAGGCAGACGCTGGCGCGCGTGCTGCGCAACTTGAAGCAGATCCACATTCAGTCGTCGAACTTGGCCGACGCGGTGGCATGCATCGACCGCATCCTGGCCCTTGATCCAGACAACCCCAACGAACTTCGCGACCGTGGCGTGCTGCACCGATCCCTCGAATGTTGGAGCTTTGCCCGAGAAGATCTCGAGCGGTTCGTCGAGATCGCGCCGACCTCGCCGGACGTCAAGAACATCGAGTTGATCTTGGATGAACTGCGCGTGCGAACCGCGCACATTCACTAGGCGTCTAGATCAAGGCTCCGGATCGGCTGCTCGGGTCAGTACGAATTCGGTGATCTCCGCTTGGGTCCCGAGGCGCATGGGGGGACCCCAAAAGCCTGTACCGCAGCTTACGTAGATCTGCGCATCGCCAGCTCTGTAAATTCCCGCCACCCAGGGAACCGACAATCGGACGAGCCATCCA
>JASDVE010000069.1:0-7799 GCA_041891195.1 Myxococcota bacterium
GAGTAACAGCCAATCGGCACTTTCGAGTCACCGGCAGTTTGGGGCGCTGTTCATCTATTAACGGATAGGTCGGGGCAGCGCACGCTTCGCCGACCTATGACGAAAGTGCAAGATGAGCCGCGGAGCAGCTGGCTCCACGATCGGCGCGTAACCGCCGCAGTGACTGCCGCAGCCACTGCCGCAAGCAACGACGGGCACGGGCCGGGCGCGGGCGAAGGGCTCGCGTGTCTGGTTTGCGACGACACTCGCTTTCGGGTGTCTTTCTATGTTCAAGACATTCCCCAGCCGATCGTTGTGTGTGCGACGTGTGGCCTCGGGCAGTATCACCCGCCTCTCACAGAAGAACAGATCAAGGCCGCCTATCCGCCCGAGTACTACGGACATGCCGCGTCGAAATTTCGAGGCGTGGTTGAGCTTTTGGTGCAGCTCGTTGCTACGCGGCATGTTGACTTTCTCACGGCAGGGTTGCCCGGGGCAGCGAAGGTGCTTGACGTTGGGTGCGGTCGCGGGGTCTTGCTCACGCCACTTGCGGATCGGGGCTTTGAAGTGTTTGGCGTGGAAATCAATGAAAGCGCGATTCAGGGCTCGGATCCCCGCGCAGAAATTCGCATCGCGAAGCGCTTGGGCGACGCCAACTTTCCCGCCGAGTTCTTCGACGAGATCATCATTTGGCACGTGCTCGAACACGTTGCAGATCCCGTGCACACGATCGAAGAGTGCAGGCGAATCTTAAAGCCGGGCGGTCGGCTCGTCGTGGCCGTGCCGAACTTTTCGAGTCTTCAAGCGCGATGGAGCGGCCCGGCATGGTTCCATCTCGACGCTCCGCGCCATCTATTTCATTTTCCTCTGGGAGCACTCCACAGGCTTGTGGGGGACCGAGGTTTCGACGTTCGATCGACGCATCACTTTTCGCTGCGGCAGAACCCGTTTGGATGGGTGCAGAGTGCGCTCAACCGATATACAAACTTGCCACCCAACGCGCTCTATCGGCTCATGCACCAAAGCGAAGGTTTGGTCAGTCTGCCGATCGGCGCCGCGACCCGGATTCTGCTGTGGGGGGTACTGTTTTTGACTGCCCCAGTCACCATTGCGATGAGTGTCATCGCAGCAAATTCAAAGTCGGGCGCGACAGTTCATATTCTGGCGACGCGAAGCGCGGACTGACGGTTATTACGTCGTCGCGAATTTTAGATCCGAGCCGGCGTCCGGGAATCGTGTCCGCACTTCATGTGTCATCGCTAGGAAGAGCTCAACCTGGTGCTCGACGACAGCGGGTTTCTCTTCGCGATGGATATCGTCGCCCAGGCGCGATGGCTCCATCCAATCTCGGTGCTGGCCCTCAGACGCTGCCTTGCACGGGTGTGGAGCATGTTCGGCCGCCGCGAGGAGATGTTCTCTTCCGCTTGATCGGGGTAGACTGGGACCATGGTGTCTACCGCTGTGTCTGCGCTCGTTGAGTCTTGGTGGCCCTTTGTCATTGAATGCTCGCGCCTGGGGGCTTGACTTGATCCCCCCCCCGAAAGCGACTCAGCAGCGTCGGCGACATGTTGTGCTTCGCCCGCCGGTGCTCGTTGCACTCAGTGTTGGTCTCGTTGCACTCGTGCGAACCGTTTGGTTCGTCGACTTGCCGCCCATTGAGCAGGTCATCCGGATCCCCGACGACGCTTTCTACTACCTCGTGCTCGCGCGCAATTTCGCCGAGTCGGGGAGCTGGACGTTCGACCACATGAGCACGACCAGCGGGTTTCATCCCCTGCACGCGTTCTACTTGGCGCTGGTTTCGGCAATCAGTGGAGCGGCCGAATTTTCAACGATGCTATGGGCTTCGGGGTTGGCCGCAGTCGTGGCGATGAGTCTGGCCGCCTACCTGTGTGCGCAGATAGTGAGTCGAAGTGGGCAGACATTCGCGTCGTTTGCAGTCGTGGCGGTGCTTACAGCGCCGCTGGTTTTGATGCAGACGAGCACCGTAATGGAATCGCCGTGGGTCATCTTGGCGAGTGCGTTGTGTTATTGGAGCGTGCTCCCCAAGAGTAGGAGTTCGTTCGCGACGGTCGCTTTGATTGGCGAATTAGGAAGTCTCTCTCGCACCGATTTCGGGCTCCTGCCAGTCTGCATGCTTGTCACCGC
Source organism: Myxococcota bacterium (assembly GCA_041891195.1). Lineage (GTDB taxonomy): Bacteria > Myxococcota_A > UBA9160 > UBA9160 > UBA4427 > DUBZ01. The sequence continues at coordinate 2,128 of JASDVE010000069.1, forward strand.
CTGCGTGGTCCCGCTGGCGCCTGCAGTGAGAAGAGAGATTCAGCTGCGGCTGGTCGTTTTGTTGGCAGGTGCAACTGTGGCACTCGCTCTGTTCTTAATTTATGTGCACGGATACTCGGGGCATTGGCTTCAGTCGAGCGCGAGGATGAAGTCGTTGTGGGGAGACACCGCAGATAGCGCGCTGCAGAATTACGTATTGCTGTTGTTTGTGGTGCTGGGCTCGCGGTCGGTCATTGTGTTTGCGGGTGCGGGTTTGATTCAGTTCGTTTTCGGCGTAGCGAAGCGTCTATTGGCTCGGGGGACTGGCGAAGCCGGAGCGGTGGATCAACCGACGGAGCCGACGGAAGGTGAAACTGACGCGCCGGACACAAACGCCGGGACACGCGGCTTCATTGGGGTGAGCGGTGCCGTCGCGGTTCTGGGCTACATCGTTTTCTTTGGACTGCAAAACCTCGCCCCGCAGACGTGGTATTCCGCGGCGTTCGTCGTGCCGCTTTCGCTTGCCATCGGGGTCACCACAGCTGCGTGTCTTTCGTACGCAAGGGTGGGGCGCACCGTGCAAGGCGGCTTCGCAGCACTCATTGCAATGACTTGCGTTCTGTCGTTTGCCGAAAGTCAGTATCCGCGCTTTCCCCACCAGGCCAACATGTTGGGCGCGGCCCTCTGGTTAAAAGAGAATCCCCCGGGCGCGCGAGTCGCCGCGTTTAACGCGGGCCTGCTCTCCTACTTCAGTGAAAGCGACGTCGTGAACCTCGACGGTTTGGTGAACGATGACATCTACGGGTACGCAAGCCGGGACGCATTGTCCGACTACTTCGATGACCGCGAGATCGGCTACTTGCTCGACTATCCTGGGATGTGGGAGCAGCCGTCGTTGCAACGGCGGGGCGGTTTCAGTGGCGGAGATCTGAATAAACGCCTGCGCGTCCACCATCGCATTGCGCCCTTAATTCCAAGGGCACGTTGGCTACGAGGGCATCCGATTTTGATGAAGGTGGAGTCGCCTCCGTCCCAGAGCCAGCGTCGAACCGATTCCCTGTAGGCGAGGTACGACGTTCGAAACTGTTTCGCTTTGATCTTCGAACGCAAAAACCGATGAACTTGTCCTATACGTTCATTCCAGGACTAGCGGCTGGGGACGAGTTCAAGGGATAGGTCGAACACGTCTCTGCGATCGAGCACGAGGCAGGTTTCGTCTTGGCGATGTCCTGTAGTCGGGAGCCGCCGCAGTTTCTGTGCGTCCGCAAGCGCTCTCGCGGCATCCATGTCGTCGACCCCGAAGGCCAGGCTCGAAAGCCCAGGCCGTTCGTCATGCGCCTCATTGAGATGAATGCCAATTGAGCTGCGGCACGCCCGCGCACCATCGATCGTGTCGGTGACGTCTTCCCAATCGCACACGAACAAGCGTGAGAGCCAGCGGCGGGCATCGTCCAGGTCTGGGACGCGCAAGTGAGCGTGGTCGATGCCGCTGCCTGCAAGCGCTCCAGGCTGAGCGGGAATAAAGGTGCGCCCGCCATTGTCGCGGGCTTGCTTTGCGTTGATCTCGGCGATCACCTGTTCATGGCCGTCGATGTATTCGATGAGCTCGAGCACCATCCCGAAGCAATCCTTCGGATGAAACTGAGACTGAATTTCGACACCCGGGTAGCCAATCTTGCTGATGACGCGGACACCGCAGCCTTCAATATGTGCCGTCGCAGCATCGATGTCCTCGACCCGCATTGAAAGCGTGGTAAGCCCCGGACCCCCGAAACCTGCCATCTGCCGAGCCGCAATGCCTTCGCGTTCTTTGGGCTCGAACACATCGAGATTCAGCGAGTTCATAGAATTGAGGGCTTGAATCGAATCAATGTAAAGCGGGATCTTGCTCTCGCAATCGAGGATCGACGAAAACCGTGCGATGAATGCTTCGATGTTCGTGACGCTGAGATGAACGTGGTCGATCCCAGAGGTCGCTATCGCCATCGTCTTTGCATCTCCTGAATTGCGAGGAAACCGCGCGCCAAGCGAGGAGCATCGAAGCTGTGGTTCGAGTACGCAAGCCTTCGATTGTGTTTTCTGACGGCGCGATGTCGCACGCAGTCAGCAAGCGGTCCGAGGTAGCCTCTTGCTCCGAGGTTCCGTATGGTGGTCAAATAGCTGTAACGAAAAGGCTTTGCGGAAAAACGTCGAAATGAAATCGACATCCTTGCCCCAGATGTTTTTGTCCCAGACGCGCTCGTCCAAGACGCTCCTGTCAAAAACGCTGTGGCCCAAGACGGTCCAACCAAGGAGGCTCGCGATTCGAAGAGTCGCTTGCCTGCTTCTATGTCTCACGTCGGGGCTGGTTTTGATCCAGTGCGAATCGAGATCAACGCGTCCAAATATTTTGCTGATTCTGGCAGACGACCTTGGTTACAACGACCTCGGCCTCAGCAACGACAAGTTCGTCACCCCGAACCTCAATGCGCTTGCGGCATCGGGGATCCGATTTACGCGACACTACACCGACGCAGTTTGCTCAACCACTCGGGCGGGGCTGCTCACCGGTGTCGACCCTACGCACTTGGGGTTTCGGCCGCTGCGGCAGGGGATTTCTTCCGACGTCGAGACCTTGCCGAAGGTTCTTTCGCGCGCGGGTTACTCCACCTATCACATTGGCAAGTGGCACGTGGGCAACGCGACCGCGGGGCTCTCGCCCACCGAAGCGGGGTTCGACGACTGGTACGGGTACCTCACGCAGTGGGATCTTGGCGGCGAGAAGAAGTGGCCGACCTATCTCGATCCATGGTTGCAGTCCTCCGATACGAAGCCTTCGAAAGTGTCCGGACATCTGACTGATCTCGTCACCGACAAGACCCTCGAAGTGATCGACCAACTAGGCGCGACGGACGAGCCGTGGTTCATCAACCTTTGGTATTACGCTCCTCACGGTCCCTTGCAGCCGGCGCCGCGATTCGCCGAAAAATATCCGGACACCGGTGAAGGAAAGTACTACGCGACTGTCGAGCAGTTAGATCATTCGATTGGTCGCGTAGTTGAACATTTACGCGAGCGCGGGATCGCGGATGACACGTTGATCGTGTTTCTGAGCGACAACGGAGGCACGAACACGTTTCTCGACAACAATCATCCCCTCGTCGGACGCAAAGGGCAGTTCCTCGAAGGGGGAGTACGCACCCCGATGATCTGGAGCTGGCCTGGCGTGTTGGGAGAGGGCCGGCTTGTAGACGACGTCGTTAGCTATCTCGATCTTTTGCCCACACTCGCCGCGGTGAGCGGCGCTCCTCCGACCGAAAATGCGATTGCGGGCAAGAACCTTTGGCCCGCAGTTCAGGAAGGGGAGCCCTTTCCGTCGCGTACTTTGTTTTGGGAATTGAACACTGTCGACTCGAATGTACATTCGGTGCTCGATGGTGAGGGACGGTTTCGACTAGTCGGTCGAGACGGTGCGAGCCGATTGCTCGATCTTCAGGATGGAAACACTGCTGGCCGCAACGTAAGCGAAGCCTACCCAGACATTATGTCGCGGCTGCAGAAAGAGTACGAAGCGTGGCATGCATCGGGGCACGAGGTCCCCGTGCAGGTGTCGCGCGTGAATGGAAGTGGCGCGATGGTGGTCGAGGGAAACGCGGTGCAGCGAACGCCGGGATATGCGGGGTTTTCGTTTGCGATCGGCGTCACGCCCGCCGTACAAGGCAAAAACGGTAGCCGCTCTGCAGTGGTGGTAGACGACCCTCCTTACTGGCGACTCGTCTTGACGGCACGAGGGGCGCTCCGGCTCGCCATGCTCGGAAAAAGACTGAACGGCCCCGCGTTAATCGAAGGGAAATGCTCCGCGATCGTGGTCACCAGTTACTTTGGGCGGTCGCGTCGGTATCCCAAGAACGAAACTGGGCGGATCGACATGTACGTCAATGGCGTCCTGGTTTCGACATCGACGACAGCGCGACCGCTACAGGCCGCGACCCAATTTGACCGCCTGACGCGAGTTGGTTTCGATCGACAATCGGCGGAGCCGGGCAGCTTTGAATTTACGTCGCCCCGGTTCTTCAACGATTATTTTTCTACGTCGAGAGCTGGCAAACCGAAGGCTGACGACATTGAATTGCTGAGTCGAGAAGTTTGCTCGGTACCCGCTGCCGGCTAGGAGGGTGGGGCGCCAAGAGATCGATCTTCTTGATGCCTTCGCGATCCGGTAGGTGTTGTTCGCCTTACCTGGCCAAGCGCACCCGACGTCAACAAAGAAGCTACCTCTCCGATCCTGAAAGAAACCTCAGATGATCAGCTCTTCGTCGAACAGGGAGTAACGGCTCTGCTCGGCGAGGGTGTCCTCTCTAAAGAAGCGAATCAATCGAAATCGGCTCACGCGCCACCGCCGATCGCTCCGCCGCCACCCCTATCGCAACCGCCCGCAGCCCGTCTTCTGCGGTGACACTTGCTGGTAAGTCTTGTTCAACGGCTCGAATGAACTCCCGGTGTTCCACAAAAGTGGAACCGAAGTGCGCACCGGCAGCAAGCACAGTCGGATCGATTTCGAGGACTTCGCTTTCGAGTTTTCTGGGCGACCGGGTTCCCACGACAACGCGTCCATCGGGAACCGATGCTTCAATTTTGCCTAGATCACCGGTAGCCACGATCTCTTGTTCGTTCTCTGAAGCTTCAGCGAACATGCACAGATCGAGCAGCGCGCGCGAGCCGCGTTCGAAGTCTATGGTGACAAAGCCGTTGTCGAGGATGTCGGGCGTTTCTCCGGCGTAGGTTTCGTCGAGGTGGTTTAGGTCTTGTGCTGCCGACGCATAGACGAGGGTGGGTTCATCGCGGGTCACGAGTCTCATCAAGTCGAAAAAGTGGCAGCATTTTTCAACGAAGGTGCCGCCGCTGTTTCGAGAGAAACGATTCCAGTCGTTTACTTTGGGCAGGAAGGGATACCGATGTTCGCGAATCGCGAGCATGCGCAGGGTGCCGATTGCACCGCCGTGCACTTCATCGATGAGGCGTGCAACCGGCGCCATGTAGCGGTATTCCATTCCGACCCAAAAGAGACCGCGATGATTGGCTGCTCGATCCGCAACCCAGCGCGCGTCTTCAAGCGTCGTACACAGAGGCTTTTCGCAGAAGATCGCTAGGTCTGTGTCAAACAGGGGCGTTAGAACTTCCCGGTGCGTGTGGTTTGGGCTGGCCACGATGACCGCGTCGATGGATGCACCGGCGAGCAGGCTTTCGACATCGGTGAACTCCGCAAGCTCGTGCTTCGAAACCTGTTGCGACCACCACCGCGATTCACTGTGTGGGTCGGCGATCGCAACCACTTCGGCTCCCTCGACGAGTTCGAGGTTTCGGATGTGCTCGTGACCCATCATACCTGCGCCCACAATGGCGTAGCGGAGCGATCGACTCATTTCAGTGGATCCTTTTCGAGTGCGGCGCGTACTGAAGCGATGTCTAATTGCCGTTGAAGGTAGGCTTTCGTTTTTCCACGAACGACCGAACCGCTTCTTTGTGGTCCGCGGTGCCTGCGCATTCGACCAAGCCGAACGCTTCCTGTGCAAGGCACGTTTCGAGGTCGGTTCGCATGGCGCGGTCGAGGTTTTGTTTCATGAAGCCGAACGCAACAGTCGGCCCCGCGGCAAGTTCACGCGCCCAGGCGAGTGCAGCGCGGCGGAGCACGTCGTCTGCTACCACGCGATTGA
>JASDVE010000070.1:0-686 GCA_041891195.1 Myxococcota bacterium
TCGCCGCGAGCGTTCGCAAGATCAGTCAGCGACAGCACAACGCACCATCGTTCAACGTTATCTTGAACGCGGCCCACATGGGTCGCTTTGCGGGCTGGGCTGTGGTTGGAGCCGTCGCACTTCGCGGCGATTTCTGGACCGGCTTTATGTTGATCACGACTCGGGTGCCCGCAGTGGCGCTAGTCGCCATCACGTTCCTGCAGCGAAAACACTTGCGCCCTTCGCTTCTCCAGGTGCTTTCAGTCGTTCTGCCAACCGTTGGTGTCCTCGCCTTCGTGTGTTTTCTCGTCACCCTCCGAGACACCGAGTACGCCGCAGTTCCGGTGGTCTTTGGCATTGCCCTTCCGGCGGCGACGCCCCTCGAGTACGCCGCCAATCTTTTTGTGCTGGCCTGCTTCGCGGTGCAGATCTTTTACGCCCTGCCCCAACAGATCGCCGAGGCGCGAGTACAACCGCTTGGAAAGCTCCGCTGGTTCCAGCTGAGCATGCTTGCCAACTACGGCTTCACTCTCGGATATTCTTTTTGGGTTCAGGACGAACTGATCCGCGTCGTGATGCGCAGCGCATATTCGCTCGTGTTCATCGAACAGGCCATCTTCGTCGCCCTTATAGAGCGAGCAATCCGGGCACGTCGGCGCACGACGGGGCCGCCAGCTACTTGCAAAACCTGCTGGCAGGAGGCCTAC
>JASDVE010000070.1:696-7796 GCA_041891195.1 Myxococcota bacterium
ACACGACACACCGTAAGCCACGAACCCGCCTATAGTCACAGTCATCAACCATCTCTCAAATCAAAGAGACAAGAACCGAAACGTCTTGTCGCAATGAAAACAGGAGCCTCGATGAAGCCATTTCGATTCGGCGTGCAGGCCGCACAACTTCCAGCGGACACTTGGCAAGACGCGGCACGGCATATCGAATCGCTGGGGTATTCAACGCTATTTATTCCGGATCACTTCTCCAACCAATGGGACCCGATGACCGCGCTTCCGGCGATCGCCGCAGCGACGACAACGCTCAACGTCGGCTCCCTCGTTTACGACATCGACTACCGACACCCGGTCATCTACGCGAAGGCGGCCGCGACGCTGCACCAGATGTCCGGTGGGCGCTTTGAGTTCGGCATCGGTGCCGGCTGGATGGAGACCGACTACGTAGAGGCGGGCATGAAGTACGACCGCCCCGGCGTCCGCATCAGCCGGCTCGAAGAAGCACTCGAGGTCATTCGTTCGATGTGGAAGAACGAGCGGACGAGCTTTAAGGGCGAGCATTACCAGATCGACAACATCGCCCAGGCGACTCCGCTGAAAGATGGCGAGAGCCCGAAGATTTTGATTGGAGGGGGCGGCAAACGCTTGTTGACCCTCGCGGGACGGGTGGCAGACATCGTTGGCATCAACCCCGCACTCCCGGAAGGCAAAGTCACCAGCGCGACTCCGGCAGACTCCTCCCCCGAGCGCATTCGCGAAAAGGTGTCTTGGGTTCGCGAAGGAGCCAAGGCCGCCGGACGCAATCCTGACGACATCGAGTTCAACGCCCTCACCTTTGTCACGGCCATCACCGACGAACCGATGCCTCTTCGCGAGCACCTCGCGAAGAGCAGTGGCATGACCCCGGACCAAGTCGCCGACTGCCCACTTTTCCTAACAGGTTCGGCGAACGAGATCCGTGAGCGCCTGGTTCGAAGGCGCGAAGAAACAGGCATTAGTTACACGGTGATCCAGGCAGGCGACGACGCACTGCTTGAAAAATTTGCCAAAGAAGTCATCGTTCCCCTCAATCGCTAGCCCCCTCGGCAAGCAATTTTTCAGCAAGGAAATATCACCATGCGAATTGGCATCAATGCTTCGGGGATGCTCGGCAACCCGGACTTAAAACGACTCGAAACCCAAGCGCGAACTGCTGCCGAACAAGGCTTCGCTTCTTTTTGGCTCGCCCAGGCGACCACCATCGACGCATTGACGGTGATCGCAGCACTTGGCCGCAGTGTCCCCAATCTTGAGTTTGGGACCGCGGTCATCCCCACCTATCCGCGCCATCCAACAACTCTTGCCGCCCAAGCCATGACGACTCAGGCCATTATCGACGGTCGCCTCACCCTGGGAATCGGCCTTTCGCACAAACCCATGATCGAGGGCTTCTATGGCATGAGTTTCGACAAGCCCATTCGCCACATGCGCGAATACTTGTCGATCTTGATGCCGATGATCAACCAAGGCGAAGCCAATTTCGATGGCGAAACACTCACTGGGCACGGCGCCATCACCATGCCCCAGGACACGACACCGTGTCCCGTCCTGGTCGCCGCACTGGGTCCACAAATGCTTCGCCTTGCGGGGACCCACACATCGGGCAGTGTGCTTTGGATGGTGGGCGAGAAGACGATCAAAAATCACATCGCACCGCGCGTGTGCGAAGCCGCCGCAAAGGCGGGACGCCCGACACCGAGAGTCGTTGCGAGCTTGCCGGTTTGTGTGACCGACGACACAGCCTCGACATATTCACGCGCGAGCAAGGCCTTCGCGATGTATGGCCAGTTGCCGTCCTATCGCGCGATGCTCGACCGCGAAGGCGCGGCGGGCCCAGCCGACGTGAGCATCATCGGCAACGAGGCCCAGGTGAAGGACCGCCTGAGCGCGATTGCCGAAGCCGGTGCGACAGAGTTTTCTGCAGTCGAGTTTTGCAAAAACGACGATGAGCGAAATCGCACGCGCGAAGTGCTTCGTTCATTTATCTAGACACTCACCGTAAACAAACACGGCCGATGATGCGCTGCGTCTTGAAACGATTGCGCAGAGCCTAGGAGAAAGTCCAAGTGTCCAAAGCCTGGCTGATCGTGGCAATCACCTTCCTCACGCAATTTCTCGCGATGGGGTTCACCTTCTATTCCCTTGGGATCTTCTACGAACCCATGGAACAAGAGTTCCAAGTCAACCGGGCAACACTCATGATGCTTCCCACCGCAATGAGCTTTGGCGGCATGGTCATGGCCCCGTTTCTCGGCAAATGGGCAGGCAAAGGTTCTATTCGAAACATGATGTGCCTTGGATGCCTCGCGATGGGCGTCGGCTTCCTGCTTTCGACCCAAGTCACAGAACTCTGGCAGCTCATTGCCATCTTCGGGACGTGCATGACGTTCGCGGCGGGAACGATGGGCGGTGTGACCACGCAAGCACTCGTTGTTAATTGGTTTCAAGAAAATCGTACTCTGGCGCTAGGCATCTCGATGATGGGGGCGTCTTTGTCGGGTGCGGTGATGGCTCCGGTCGCAAATTCGATCGTCAGTAGCGGTGGGTGGCGTGAAGCGTACGAACTCTTTGGTTACGTCACGCTGGCGGCGATCCCGATTGTCTGGTTTACCGTTGTCGGACGACCGAGTGAGTTGCCTTCTTCAAAATCAGAACAGTCCACAGCGAATATGCGCTCGGCACCCCTAGCCGCACTAGACGAATTTTCGATGCGCGATGGACTCAAAGAAAAAAATCTATGGATCATCGCCATCGTATGCGGGCTTTCGTTCATGGCGACGACGGCTCTGATGAACAACATCATCCTCCATGCAACCGGCGAAGGCATGGACAAAACCAAGGCGGCGTTTCTAGTTTCCATGCTGGCAATCGGAGCGGCCGCGGGGAAACTCGTCTTTGGCTGGGCCGCAAATCGCTTCGGAGAACAGCAAAGTCTGATGGTCGCGATTGCGGCGCAGACGATCGGAATCTCGATTTTGTTGGTCGACATCCCCTATGCGGCTTTGCTTGGTTCTTGCCTCGTACTCGGGATCGGCCTCGGTGGTGTCATGCCACTTGGTGCAGCATTGCTCGCGAAGGCTTTCGGCCAGGCGAACTTCGGCCCCATGATGGGCCTCATGACGCCGATCATGATTCCATTTCAAGCGGTAGGGCCACCAGCCGCCGCCGCGGTGTACGACAAAACGGGCAGCTACGACATCGCTTGGATGGGCTTGATCGTCGTGACGTTCATTGCCCTCGGTCTGCTAACCCTGCTTAGGATGCCGGTGAACCAAGAGCCAGCAGCGACATAGCCCGCAGCACGTCACGCGAATGAGCGCGCAAGTTCATACTTTACGCGCGAGCACCGCAAGCACCTCTTCCGCATTCCGCTTCGAGGCGTCGGCCTTCGGCAACAAAGCCGAGCCGTGGAACGTGCCCGCATACGCGTGCAGTTCCACCGAGACACCCGCCTGCATCATCCCAAGCGCGTAAAGAATTCCTTCGTCACGCAGAGGGTCAAATTCCATCGTCGATACATACGCGGGCGGCAACCCCGTGAGGTCCGTTTCGCGAGACGGTGCTGCATAGGGCGAGACCTCGCCTTTATGGTCGGGCCCCAAATAGTGACGCCAACTCCATTCGGCATTGGGTCGGTTCCAAAGCGGCGTGTCTGTGAACTGTTTCATCGACGGAGTTTCGAGACGATCGTCGAGTTCGGGAATCTCAAGCAGCTGGAAGCAAAGCTTCGGGCCCCCTCGATCGCGCGCCATCAACACACATGCAGCGGCAAGCCCTCCCCCTGCGCTCTGCCCTGCAATCGCAAGACGCTCCGGATCAAAACCCAGTACATCCGCCTGATTCGCGGTCCAAGCAAGCGCGGCGTAACAATCTTCAACACCGGCCGGAAACGGATCTTCGGGAGCCAAGCGATAGTCCGTTGAAACCACGATGGCGCCGAGTTCACCACACACCCGTTGGCACCATGGGTCCATCATCTCAAGGCTGCCAGTTAAGAAACCGCCGCCATGAATTTCAAACACGCACGGTCGTGGCTCGGTGGCAGCCGCCTTTGGGCGGTAAACGCGAACGGCCACTTCGGGGGCACCTTCAGGCCCGGGCACCCTGTGGTCTTCGATCACAACGTCGCCGCGCGGTGGCGGAACGTTCGCAAACATTTCGTAGCGCGACTCACGCGCGACTTGGACTTTTTCGACCGTCGAAAAATCGGCCACGGTGGGCAGCATTGCGATCAAGTCTTTGAAATCGGGGTCATAGTTTCTCTCAGTCATAGACCCAGATTAGACAAAACTCGCATGAGAGTCAGTCGGCATGTGCGTGTGATACGATCGATTTCTATTTTTAGTGGCTTGGAACTCAACCCCGCCAGACAACATCTCACCCGCATTCATGAATAAGAATGTTCGATCGGAGGTTTTCGTGCCGAGTGACGCTCACAATTCAGTGGTTCGTGCCCTGCGCGCCAATGCCGCTCTTGGTTCGGGGGACGACTTCAATATTGCCGTCGCCCGTGCGGGCCTCGAAGCGATGACGGGGGACACAGTGCTCCCCGACGGCACCGAATGCGAAACGATCAGCATTGGCGGCATCAAGACCGAATGGATCCGCGTTCCGAATTCGGACGCAACCAAGGTCGTGCTTTATCTCCATGGCGGTGGCTATGCACTGGGCTCGATCGACACCCACCGGGGCCTCGGCGCGCGTATCGCCGAAGCGTCGGGATGCGCCGTGCTCATGCCCGACTATCGCCTCGCACCAGAGACGCCCTTCCCCGGCGCAGTCGAAGACGGCACCGCTGCGTATCTCTTCTTGCTCGAACAAGGCATCAAAGCCGAGAACATTGCGATCGGCGGAGACTCGGCGGGCGGCGGGCTTACCTTTGCAACCCTCGTCAACCTCCGCGATCAAGGTCACCCACTTCCCGCAGCAGCTTTCACCCTATCGCCTTGGGTCGACATGGAAGGCCTCGGCGATTCGATGGAATCTCGCGCGGCCGCGGACCCGATGATTCAAAAGGACGGGCTTGCACGTTTCGCACAGATGTATCTCGGTGACGCGGATCCGCGATCGCCTCTCGCCGCGCCGTTATACGCCGATGTCTCTGGGCTCCCGCCCACATTGATCCAGGTCGGCACCGCCGAAGTATTGCTCGACGACGCGATCCGCATCGAAGCGCGCTTGCGCGAGAGTGGGTGCAGCGTGGTACTTGAGCAGTACGAAGACTTGATCCACGTATTTCAGGCGTTCGCCCCAATCGTGCCCGAATCGGTTGAAGCGATCGGGAAGATCGGCGCCTTCGTAAAGAGCCATGTCTAGAACGAAGACTTTGCATCGTCTTCGATAATCGAAAGGTGAATTCATCATGAAGCACTTAATATTGTTTATAGGAATCGTGCTCATTTCCGTGGGCAATGTCGCATTGGCAGAAGAAGAAAAAGCGGAATCGACAGAAGCTCCCGAGATGTTGGGGGCAGAAGACCGGGGCATGAGTCGCGAAGCCCTTGGCGACGAAAAAGTCGTGGCTCCCGAAGAGAAGAAAAATGCGGGGAGACATCATCACAAACGGCATCATGGCGGAAAACATCCGGAGACTTGCAGCGAGAATGAATGCACCGAATCCGAATGCAAGCATCATTCGAAGCGCGACGAAGAGCACAAGCCTGGCGATCACAAAGCAGGCAAGCACGCCGAATGCGGAGAGAGCTGCAAAGCGCGCCACCACGGAAAGCGACATGGGAAGGACCACGGCAAGCGACACGGGAAGGGCCCGCGATACCACTATAATTCTTGCGTCGACACAGCGACCGCGGGCGGAAGCGACAAAGACGAAGCGTCCCGAGTCTGCCGCTCTCTTTTTCCAGCCAAAGACTCCTAATCGCTCACATCAACAGTGAGCCCCAACTCATGGATATAGCGTTACTTTTATGCTGACTCGTGGTGATGGACCCGTCTGTGTCATCGGTGCGGGTCCCAGTGGCCTCGCCGTCTGTAAGGCACTCAAGCAGGCAGCGATCCCCTTCGTTTGCTTCGAAGCGGGACGTAGTGTCGGCGGCATCTGGGACGTCGAAGGTGGACACGGAGGCGGCTACCGCTCCCTGCACACCAACACGTCCAAAGCAAAGATGGCGTTTTCGGACTTCCCCTTCCCCGAAGAAGTCCCGCTGTTTCCAAGCCACGTGGACATGCTCGCGTATTTCAACGCATACGTGGATCGCTTCGAGCTGCGTGATCACATTCGGCTGAACTCACGCGTCGATTCTGTGGAGCCGACATCGAATGGACGCTGGACGATCCGCACTCACGACGAAACCGAAGCTGGCGACGAAGCAACCTTCTCTGCATGCATCGTCTCAACCGGCCAGTACGAAACCATGCGTTGGCCGAAGCCCATGCCACCGGGCGACTTCGCCGGCGACGTGATGCATGCGTCCGACTACCTAGACCCGCAAACACCGATCGACTGCCGCGGCAAGCGCGTGCTGGTCGTCGGGCTTGGAGCGAGTGCGGCCGAGATCGCGACAGAACTCGCCGGCGGCAAGGACGGTGCGGCCGTTGCGGCACAGACGCTGATCTCGGCGAGGTCGGGCCGATATGTCATGCCCAAGTATGTCGGCGGCGTGCCCCTCGATTCGAACGCGGCACATGCCTCAGACGAACTCCCGGAGGCTGCGAGGATTCTTCCCCCGGACGAACGACTCAAGATGGCCCGAAGCTTAATCGGCGCCGCACTCGGAAGTGTGCAACGCGACGTCGGCCAACCCAGTGACTGGGGCCTTCCCAACCCCGAGTTCCCACCCTGGGGCGAGCGTCCGACACTTTCCGATGGCTTCATTCCGGCACTCACCGAAGGTCGCGTGCAAACACGAGGCGCCATCGAGGGCTTTGACGGAAGCAAAGTCAAGTATGTCGACGGTTCCAATGACGAAGTGGATGTGGTCATCTACGCCACCGGCTACGAGCTTCGTTTTCCTTTTCTACGTGATGAAGTACTCGGCCGTGAAGCACGGGATCTCGCGCTCTATCGCCGAGTCGTTCATCCGAGCCAGTCCAACTTATACTTTGTCGGTTTTACACGCGTACTC
>JASDVE010000071.1:0-4650 GCA_041891195.1 Myxococcota bacterium
AGGCAGCGCATCAAATGATGCAACTCAGCACGCACTCGCGCTTCGAAGGCTTTCGTGTCGAAGCGGGGTTCGGAGCCGTCCATCGCATCGCTCATGACTGGCTTCTCTCGCCCCGGCTCCATCCGGTCTTGCCATTCTTCGAGCAGGCTCGCATCGACGCGGGTGAGTAGGGTTCGGAAATAGGCGATCATGTCCAGGACGTCATCGGTTTTGAATGCATCCGGGATCGTGCGTACCAGGGTGTTGTAGACCTGGCTCAAGTACCGGAGCAACAGGCCTTCCATGCGAGCCATCTGGTTTCGACCGACAAAATCGTTGAAGGCCGAATAACTTTCGAACATCTCCCGGGCAATCGCTTTGGGCCGAATGTTTTCTTCTCCAACCCACGGGTGCTCATCCGCAAAGCGGTTGAACGTCGCGTAGATGAATTCGGCGTTCGGCTTCGGCCAGCTCACTTGGTCAAGCTTTTCGATGCGTTCTTCGAAGGGCAAGCCGTCGGCCTTGAGCTGGGCCATGAGTTCGCCCTTCACCCGACGTTCCTGGGCGATCAGCAGGGCACGCGGGTTTTCGAGGATCGATTCAACGAGGCCAAGGACATCGAGGGCGTGTTCGGTTCCTTCACTGTGCAAAGCGTCAAGCGCTTCGACGAGATACAGGGAGAGCGTATGCTGGAGCGAAAAATTTTCCTGCAGCTCATCACTGACGTGAACTCGCTTGCCGGCACGACGCGGGTCGTCTGTAAGCTCAATGATTTCGGCGTCGCGAAGGGCGCGAAACAATACGGCGGTCTGACGCTTGAGCTTCCGCTTGGTCCCCTGGTCCTCAAGGCACGCATCGATCAATTCAATGAGCCGTCCGTACCCCGGTCTTGATCTGCGCCCGTGGGCCTCGCTCTGCAGGCAACCGACGAGTAACCCCGCGCTCATGTGAAACCGTGGGACAAGTGGCTCGGGCATACTCGTCGATAGCCGACCAAGCGTCTCCTCATTCCACGGGACATAGCCTTTGGTGGGCGGCTTCTTTTTGACAACCTTTTTCTTCTTCCCACCGGCAGCCGTCGCGGCCTTTGCTTCGAGCCGTTTGTTTTCGATGACGTGTTCGGGGGCCTGGCATACGACGCTCCCTGCACTGTCGTAGCCGCGTCGTCCAGCGCGACCAGACACTTGCAGAAATTCGCGCACCGTGAGGACGCCGACTTTCTCGCCGTCGAACTTGCAGAGCTTGCTCAGGAGTACGGTTCGAATGGGAATATTGACGCCCACGCCCAAGGTGTCGGTTCCGCAGATCACTTTGAGCAGCCCGCGTTGTGCAAGCCGCTCGACCAGCAGCCTGTACTTGGGCAGGAGCCCTGCGTGGTGAATCCCGATGCCATGGCGCAAGAAACGCTGAATGTCTTTTCCGTAGGGCGTGTCAAAGCGAAAGCCAACCAGCGCTTCTGCGATCCGCTTTTTTTCTTCTTTGTCACTGATGTTTGCGCTGGTGAGCGCTTGGGCTTGTTCCGCGGCTTCGCGTTGCGTGAAGTGGACCATGTAGACGGGCGACATGTCCTTCGAAAGCAGCTTCTCGATCGTTTCGTGCACCGGGGTTTCGCGATACGAATAGTCGAGAGGAACTGGCCGTTCGTCTCCGTGGACCCGCACTGTCCCATGAGCGCTGGTGCGCGCGATGAGTTCCTCGATCGTTTGCGTTTCCCCGAGCGTGGCCGACATCAACAAGAATTGGCAGTCGTGGAGTTGAAGCAGTGGAAGCTGCCAAGCCATGCCGCGGTCTCGATCGCCGAAGTAGTGGAACTCATCCATGACCACATAAGGGGCGTCGAGGTCGCCGCCTTCAGAGATGGCCATGCTCGACAAGACTTCGGCGGTGCAACAGATGATTTCCGCGTCGCGATTGATGCTGGCGTCTCCCGTCAACATGCCGACGTTTTCCGGCCCGAACTGATCGCACCAGTCGAAAAACTTCTCGCTGACGAGCGCCTTGGTGGGCGCTGTGTAAAAGGAACGCTTGCCCTCGCAGCGGGCCTTGAAGTGCAAGCCGAGTGCAACCAGCGATTTGCCCGACCCCGTCGGCGTGCTGAGAATGACGTGTTGCCCCGTTGAGAGCTCGAGCAGCGCCTCTTCTTGGGCGGGATAGAGATCGAGCGAAACGTCGGCCGTCCATTTCAAGAACCGGTCGAGGATCACCTCGGGGTCGTAGAGGCGACCGTCCGGCACGCGATCGCCGAGGCGCGGAGCTTCGGTCGCATCCGTTTCCGGTCGATTTGCCGGGGAATTCGACGTGGCTTCCGCGGCCAAGGACTCCCCGGAACCGTCTCCGGGTGGCTGGGCACTCATAGTTGAACCGAATTCGCTGCACCGACGGGGTCCGGTGAGTGGTCACAAATTGAAAGCACCGTGATTTTTGCAAAACAAGGCGCGAGCGTGAATGGAAGCGGGAGCAGGCGCATCAAAGCGAAGTCCGATCGATTGAAGATCCGGGGTACGCAAGACTCTGCCACAGAGGAAGAATCTCGAATTCATAGTCGGTAGCATTGACCCACCCTGGGCGGCACCCCAGACCGCATGAGTCGGCCACAACAAACGACCGCCAGCGGCGAGAACGAAACAAAACCAAGAGGAAGCCTCGGCGTGAAGAAGCAAACCAACTTTTTGTCTCAGAACGGAATGCGAAGCTTCGGCCGACTCGTTCTGGCTCTCGTGGCTGTGATGTTCGGTGCCGCTGCAGTCGCCGTGCCTGTGGCTGCCGATGGCCCTTCGGTGACTGATCTGAGTGACGTCGAAGTCAATGTGATCGAATCGGGCGACATCGTCGAAGCCCTCGCCGTGACTCGGGACATTAGGGGGCGCGCAAGCGTCCGACCGCGGGTGCGATTGCCGGTTGACTTTGAATTTAATTCCGCGGAGCTCAAGCCTGAAGCGAAGGCCCTGTTGGAGAAGGTCGGCAGGGCACTCACCGCCCCCGATCTCGAAACCTTTCGGTTTTCCATCGAAGGACATACGGACAGCATCGGCGGCGAGGATTTCAACTCCAACCTTTCAAAGCGTCGTGCAGAAGTGGTTCGGGACTACCTTGCAAACACCGGCGTCGATCAAATGCGGCTCGAGTCAATCGGCCTTGGAGAGGCGAGCCCGGTGGATACCAACGACACCGACGAGGGGCGCCAGCACAACCGCCGCGTTGAAATCGTCAACTTGGGATCCGAATCGTAAGCGAAGCAAATTTATCCTCCGCGCCGAGCGCGCAAGTATGAGACGACACACCGCGCGTTGCACCCGTGTGGGCATGCGATGCTGACGAACGTCGACGCCACTTGAACAACTCCGAGCCTTGCAGCACGCGGTCGCTTCGCGGGTAGGCGACGCGCAAATCGTCGAACTCAGTTTGTCTCAGGTTGAAAAGGCGCTCGGGGTTCCCCGCATTTCAAAGCCGCGTGGAGGCAATACGAAGCATCCGCTTGTGGATGAGGAGTGGAACATTCTTGAAGCCCTTCGCGAGCAGGATGCAAAGTGTCGCGCAACCGCCTTAAGCACTGTCGCGCTTGCAAGTCGGGGACTCCTCGCCGCGGAGGCAAGCCAATCCATCCAAAGAGTGCACAGGGACTCGCGTGAAGTTGGGACCCGCTTATGCAATCGATCCGCCGCGGTTGTATCGTCGTCTGGTTCTGCAAAACTTCAGCTCCTCGCATCAAGCGGCGAGTCTCGATGCAGAAGGGCGATCATGAGTTTTCAGTTGCGGGCCCACAAGCAGTTCCCCGGTGTCGAAGGGCCGGTGGTGGTTTGTGTGATGGACGGTGTCGGGATCGGTCGGCGAGACGATTCAGACGCGGTGTGGCTTGCACGCACGCCGAACCTTGACCATTTGCTCGCCACCGCGCCGTCGACCCACTTGGTCGCCCACGGCCGTGGGGTTGGGATGCCGGACGACACCGACATGGGCAACAGCGAAGTAGGGCACAACGCCATCGGCGCTGGCCGAATTTTTGACCAGGGCGCGAAGCTTGTCGGCAATGCAATGGATTCGGGGAGCCTGTTTGCGGGGGATGTGTGGAACGCCGTGACGGAGCGAGTGCGTGCGGCCGAGAAACCGCTGCACTTCATGGGACTGCTTTCGGACGGGAATGTTCATAGCCACATCGATCATCTCTTTACGTTGCTACGCCGCTGCGATGAAGACGGGGTGCGCTGCGTTCGCATTCATGCGCTCCTCGACGGCCGCGACGTACCCGCGACAAGCGCGCTCGAATACGTCGACGCCTTGGAAGAGTTGCTCACGGCCATCAGCGCCAAACCGGAGCGCGACTACCGCATTGCTTCGGGCGGTGGTCGCATGAAGATCACCATGGACCGATACGGCGCCGAATGGCCCATGGTCGAGGCCGGTTGGAACACCCATGTTCATGGCCAGGCCCGTCACTTCGAAACGGCGCGCCGTGCGATCGAAACGTTTCGCGACGAAGAGAAAGGCATAGGGGATCAAAACCTGCCGCCGTTCGTCATTGTGGGCGAAGACGCCGAACCCGTAGGTCCTATTCGTGACGGCTCGGCTGTGGTGTTCTTCAACTTCCGAGGCGATCGTGCGCTTGAAATTACTGAAGCCTTCGAAGCCGATGCCTTCGAATACTTCGATCGAGGCGAAGTTCCCGACGTGCTC
>JASDVE010000071.1:4660-7468 GCA_041891195.1 Myxococcota bacterium
AAATACTTCCTCGTGGACCCACCCGTCATCGAGCGGACCTTGGGCGAGTACCTCGTCCAAAATGATGTGCCACTTCTCGCGATCAGCGAAACCCAAAAATTTGGTCACGTCACTTATTTTTGGAACGGCAACCGCAGCGGCCGCTTCGACGATGCGCGGGAAACCTATGTCGAGATCCCGGGTGACGTGGTGCCCTTTGAAGAGCATCCGTGGATGAAGGCCGCGGAGATCACCGATACCCTGCTCGCCGAGCTTGCAACTGGGCGCTACAAGCATGCGCGGCTCAACTACGCGAACGGCGACATGGTGGGCCATACCGGCGATCGCGACGCAGCGGTAAAGGCGGTGGAAGTCGTCGACCAGCAGATCGGTCGTCTGCTTCCCGTGATCGAACAAATGAAAGGCGCGCTCGTCGTGACAGCCGACCACGGCAACGCAGACTGCATGTACGAGTTCAACACGAAGACGGGCGAAGTGAAGCGCGATGCCAACGGCCAGATCGCGGCGAAGACGAGCCACACCCTGAATCGGGTCCCGCTTTCGATTTACGCGCCCGGATACAGCCTGGCGCTGAAACCCAAGCTAGGGGGCGCGGGTCTTGGCAACATTGCCGCGACCTTGCTCCAGCTACACGGGTTTGAGTCGCCCGAGGAATACCAGGCGTCGCTCCTCGGATAGTGCCGGAGCCGGTCTTGGTTGAACCGTGGCGGTGTGAGCATTCGATACCGTTGCTCGGTCGAAGCACGGGGCCATGGCGGCCGCGGTGGGGGGGCCGACTCCATGTTCAGGTCTAGGGTTTGAATCGCTTTGGGCTGAGCGCCTGTGCGCTCCGTGACGCTTTTGCCAGGTGAGATCACGACATCCTCACTGTTGAGGCTGTTCGTGGAGTTCACGCGGATCTGATGATCGGCTTTGAGTGTGGTAATTAAACCACGGTCCGAGTGGACTTCTAGGCGGACTTTGGTTCAAATAAGTGTCGCGATCGCGGTTGGAGTATGAATTTGGGGTGGTGGAACCGCGGGGCGCCATCCGGCACTGACTTTGATCTGGCCGGTTCGCAGTTTCAGCGAACTCGGGCTCCGGCCCTGATTTTCGGAGAAGTCACGCGCGGCTTTTCGGAAATATGGACAAACTTTTCATCTTAGTGGAAATTTTCACCATACTCTAAATAGTTTTACGCAACAGAGCTCGGCTCAGGTGGAAACAGCGATCGCTAGAAGCGCAAAGCGGCTCTAGGCCTCTGGACTATTAATGGCCCGTTATTTGCCAACCCTCAGGTTGGGAAGAAACGCGAGATTTTTCGTGCAATAAAGCTAGGGGATTGATTGATGAGAAGTTTTTTGACTGCAAAACAGGTCGCGGCTGCAATGCCTTTACTTTTGGTGATGTCGATTCCGTCGCTAGCGAGCGCGCTTTCGATCGGTGTGACGTCTGTCGCAACGAATGTTGGTGATTCTGGGTTTCAGGACTCCATCTTTAGTGATTTTGAGAGTGACAGCTCGACAAATGTCGAGGACGCCGGAGGGACTATCGCTGACGCGATTGGCAACAACGTCTCGGCGGGGACGCGCTACGCACAGTATGCCTGGGCTGACAACGGCTTTGGAAGCACAACGCACTCGCCCACCAGCGATTATCGCGTGGTAATGGATATCGTGGCCGACGCGGGCACGACCTACGACCTCTAGATTGATACGACGCGATTGGGTGCTCTGACCCTATTCGAAGACTGCTGCTTTTCATCGACGGTCTTTTCGTCGGCGGGGATTGGTGGGGTGGCCGCCAACGTGGGTGGAGTCGTCGAGGCAGCTCTTTCGATGAGTGCGCTCTCGATCAATAATTCGCCGCTCAATCAAGAAATTAACCAGGCCAAAAGTGTGACGCTCTCTGGCTTGTCCGGAGACTTCCAACTCGTACTCGATTTCGTTTGGACTGCTGAGGTATTTAGCAACAACGATGAAGGGGCTGTTCGACTTGGGCTGGCGAGTTCGACTACGGAATCTGCCGGCGTGAGCGCCGATAACTACCCGGGACTCGATGTTCGAGATCTGGAGAACGACGGTCATTTCGTCGACGTGACCGCAAATATAACGAGCGTTGCTCCCATTCCCGAGCCGTCCACAGCCCTGTTGTTGGGCACGGGGCTTTGCTTGCTCGGACTCCGGAAACGCGCTTAGCGCAGGGCCACGAGGCCAAAGAAAGATCCGAGGATAGGAGGGAACGTCCTCTGCCTTATCCGGTTTGCTCCGCTCGTGTCTGACATGCCGCAGTCGCCGCGGATTCATTCCCTATGGACATCTCCCCGCCGGCCTTTCCCGGTGGTTGCGAACGCACCGAATTCGCCCGGGGCTATTTGGGTTTGCGTAGAGGCGCGTTCTTCTGGCATTGTGGCTGAACTCTGGAAATCGTTGAGACTCCCGGATTTTACGAGGTTCGGACCGCGCTCGAGTCGGTCGCAACTCCATGGCTAATTCTCGACTTCAACTTTGGAAGCGGACACTGCTGATCCTTGTCGCCACGGGCGCAGGGATGCCCTGGGGCGAGGCTTGGGCGCAGAACGCTCTTACCGTCCAGCCACCCATCGCCTTCCTTGAGGTCGGCGAGACCTTCCAACTTAGCTTGCAAATGAATTTTGCGGATTCTTCGTCCGGGGGCGGGGTCGCGGTGGTCTACGACCCGGCCGTGGTGTCCTTGGACTCGATTGGGGTACAGGCGGGTGACGTCGACTTCCGGTGTCCGGGTTCGACCGTCGTCGCTTGCCCTGGCGACCCTGCTTTTATTTCCTTCGGAGACCTCGCGGGACTGGGG
>JASDVE010000071.1:7478-7791 GCA_041891195.1 Myxococcota bacterium
GTCGCGACTCTTGGGTGGACGGCCATCGGACCGGGGACTTCGACGATTGGTCTGTCTCCGGCTTCCCCCTTCGGCGAGATCGGTGGCGGCGAGTTGGCGGTGGTCATGACCGGCGCCGAGGTGCAGGTCGGTGCACCCGGGGTGCCCGCGCTCTCACCCGGGGGCTTGCTCTTGCTGGTCGTGGCGCTGATGGTCTCGGTTTTCGCCAGACGTCGTTGGGGCCGAGGCCGGCTGCCGGTCACGTTGTCGCTTGTTTTGCTGTTTTTTGCGGTTTGGGCGCCACCCTCAACCGCCCAGGGGGCCGGGGATACGG
>JASDVE010000072.1:0-37109 GCA_041891195.1 Myxococcota bacterium
ATTTTAATAAATTTTTATTTTGTATTTTATACTCAATATTATAGACTTAAAATATTGATTGCCTCTCTGGACGCAATGACGCACCGTGTTAAGATGCGGGTGTTCGCGAGCCGATAGAACCAATTCAAGCGGGAAAAGGCGAAATCGCCTGGCAACCGTTCAAGGCATGACGCATGGCGTCGCGACGAGATTCTTCACCGCAACGGGCAGGCCCCGACCGCCCCGCCGCGAAGCAGACTTTAAGGAGCACCAAGATGGCCCAACGACAGAACATCATCGAAGAGAGTTTTGAGAATGTGCAGGCGCGCTTCCGCAGCGCCGGCGAGGAGCTCCAGAAGCTCCAGGATCGCGCGAACGAGAACCGTCAGGAACTCGCAGACCGCGCACAGGCCCGAGCCGAGAAGGTGCAGAAGCAGCTTCTCAAGGTTCCGGCAATTAAGGCAGCGGACGACTTTCGCATTGACATGGTCAAGCAGATCGAGGCACAGGTGGACGAGTTCATGTCCCGAATGCCCGTCGCGTCCATGAGCGAAGTTAAGAAGCTCGAGCGCAAAGTGAACGGCCTCACCCGCAAAGTTCGCGCCCTCGAGAAAGCTGCCCAGAGCTGAGCCTCTCTCAGCCCCGTAAGAAATTGACCGGTTTCAATACCAGTCGTCTCGCGAGCCGATCGGCACGCTCTGGTGCGTCGACGCACCCGTAAAAGCCCGCGGCATCGCTCATAAAGGCCCGGTGGACCCCAGATCCCCCGGGCTTTTTTGCGTCTGCATACCGCCGGACGCGCTCCGGGTTCCTGATCTCCCCCGCAACGATATCAGGTTTCGGACTGCTAGGATTCGCCGCTCACGCAACGCCCCTTCCTGGAGACCCCCGTGGCCGCTTACCAATCCCCCGACTTCCTTCACCTCGACGACAATCACTACAGCGACGAAGAACGCATGGTTCGCGATTCGGTCCGCGACTGGGTGAGCCGCGAGTTCCTCCCCAAGCTCACCGAACACGTGCGCCAGGACGGCTCTTTTCCGATGGAGTTGGTGTCCCAAATCGCCGAGCTCGGAATGTTTGGCGCCAACCTCAAAGGCTACGGCTGCGCGGGGATGAACAACGTCTCCTACGGGCTGCTGATGCAAGAACTCGAACGCGGTGACTCAGGGCTTCGATCATTCGCCTCGGTGCAAGGCTCGCTCTGCATGTACCCGATCCACAAATACGGGAGTGAGGAACAAAAAGAAGAATGGCTGCCCGGCATGGCGGCGGGTGAAAAGATCGGCTGCTTTGGTCTCACCGAACCCGACTTCGGGAGCTTCGTCACCGGCATGGCGACTCGCGCCGAACGCAAGGGGGACGGCTGGGTACTCAACGGCACCAAGCGCTGGATCACCAACGGCACCCTCGCCGACATCTCGATCATCTGGGCCATGACCGACGACGGGGTTCGCGGCTTTCTCGTAGAAAAAGATCGCCCGGGCTTCGAGGCACGGGACATCAAGGGCAAGTTTTCATTGCGCGCTTCCGTCACGAGCGAACTCTTCTTGCAAGACGTTGAACTCCCCGAAGCCAACCGGCTCCCCAATGCAAAGGGAATCTCGGGACCGCTGAGCTGCTTGACCCAAGCGCGCTACGGAATCGCATGGGGCGTTATTGGCGCTGCCATGGCGTGCTACGACGAAGCCCTCCAGTACTCGAAGGACCGCATCGTGCAGGGTGGTCCGCTTGCGAGCAAACAGCTCACACAGCAAAAGTTCGCCAACATGCTCACAGAAATCACCAAGGCGCAGTTGATGGCGCTTCACGTAGGCCGCATCAAAGACGCCGGCAATCTCGAACCCGTGATGGTCTCGATGATCAAACGCAACAACGTCGACATCGCGCTTCAAATCGCTCGCGAGGCACGCGATCTCCTCGGCGCCAACGGCATCGTGGACGACTACCAGTCAATGCGGCACATGATGAACCTCGAAACGGTGCGCACCTATGAGGGCACCCACGACATTCACACGTTGATCTTGGGTGAACACATCACAGGGATGCGAGCGCTCTAGCAGCCTGCTCGCGCTACACCGCTTCTTTGCGCACGACTTGGAGCGCGGCTTCGACGCAGCCACCGTTTTGGTCAAGCAAACGCTGAGCCTGCTCCGTTTCGAGTCCCGACAGTTCGGTCAGGATTCGAAGCGCGCGTTCCCTTAGTTTGTTGTTTGCCGGCGAGAGGTTCGTCATCAGGTTTCCCTTGACGCGACCCAACTTCACCATCGTGGACGTTGAAAGGGAGTGAAGAATCATCTTCTGCACGAGTCCGCCCTTCATTCGAGTAGAACCCGCGATGACTTCGGGACCTACACTGGGCGCAATTGAAATCTCGACAGCTTCAGCGAGCGGTGAACTCGGGTCGCAACAAATGCCAACGCTACGGGCACCCACTTCATGGGCCGCTTCGATCGCGCCCAGAACGTATGGCGTGGTGCCGCTGGCAGAAATCGCGACGACGACATCCCCCATTTCGAGCCCGCGTTCCCGCACTTCCCAGGTCCCCGCCTCAAAATTGTCTTCCGCGCCTTCAACAGCGTTGCGGAGCGCTTTCTCGCCCCCGGCGATCAAGCCTTGCACCCGCTTCGGCGACAGGCCAAAAGTTGGTGGAATTTCGGAGGCATCAAGGACACCGATGCGTCCACTCGTGCCAGCACCCACGTTGTACCAGGTGCCGCCTCCAGCCAAAGACGCGACAAGTACGTCGACGGCGTCGGACATCGGCCCGAGGACTTGTCCGACGGCAGCGTGCGCAACCCTGTCTTCTGCGTGGATGAGCTTTATGATCTCGCCAACGGAGAGTTGGTCGAGGTCACGCGCGCATTCAAGGATCGCTTCTGTCGGACTTTTTCTCGCCATCACGTTGTGTTTCGGTTGATTGCGACCGAAGCCTTACGCAGAAGCCGTCGTATATACGGGTTAGGATCGGATCGTGGATTTCCTTCTTACGCAGAAGACCCTCGAAAGCCTTGAGTGGCAACAAGTGGTCGCAAAGCTACTTCGCTATTGCAGTACGCCACAAGCTCGCCTGCGACTTGGTTCGCAAGACGAAAATCACGCGGATCCAGACAGAAACGAAGCTTCAGCACGCGGCAGTTCCAATGAGGAACGAACTCATCTCGACCAAGCGCGCGCCGCAGAAACGGACGCTTGCGCGCTCGCGGAACTCGAAGGCTCGCTGATTGGCGTTCGCGAACGACTCGCCGAAACCAGCCAGGCGCGCAATCTGCTTGAAGAAAGCGAAGCACCGCCGCTGCACGGGTTCGCAGACTTGCGAATCGGTTTACGTCGAGCCGAAATGGGTGGGACGCTCACCGGTCATCAATTGCTCGACGTCAGTAAGAGCATCGAGACCGTCGCACGAGTCGTGAAATATCTCGCAGCACGCAAAGAAGCGGCGCCGCTTCTTGCGGACCTCTCGGCGACGATCGACAACGACCCAAGACTCGCCCGGGACATCGACGCGTGTCTCGAGCCTTCTGGCGAAGTTCGCGACTCCGCATCTCCAGAACTCAAACAAGCGCGGCGCAACGCGAGCGATCTCGGCTCACAACTGCAACGACGCCTGGGCCAATACCTACAAGACACCAATGTCCAGGGCGCGCTCTCAGACTCGTACTTCACCCTGCGAAACGATCGTTATGTGTTGCCCGTACGTTCCGACGCGCGAAGCAAAGTCAAAGGCATCGTCCACGACGCATCGCGCTCGGGCACCACGATCTTTGTCGAGCCCGAAGCTGTGGTCGACCTCAACAACCGACTCAAGCAAGCGGAGCTCACGGTCGTTCGAGAAGTCGAGCGTGTCATGCAGCGTTTGTCTCAAGCCGTGTCTCAGGTCGGACCCGCGCTGCGTGCGAGTATTGAGACCATCGGGCAGATCGACCTCGCGTTTGCACGTGCGCACCTCTCCATCGACATGAACGCCACTGTCCCCCAAGTCGAACGCGCCGGGTGCTTTCGCTTGATGGGGTTGCGCCACCCGTTGCTTCCCCGCGACGAAGCAGTGCCCAACGACGTTGAACTCGGCGAACGACATACCGTGCTTGTCATCTCCGGTCCCAACGGAGGCGGAAAAACGGTCGCGATGAAAGCCGTTGGGCTTGCCGCGGTGATGATCCGACTTGGACTTCACATTCCTGCCGAGCCCGGTGCACGGGTGGATCTCGTCGATCAGCTGCTCGTCGACATCGGCGATGGACAGGACCTGCGCGAAAGTCTTTCAACCTTTTCCGCCCACATGGTGAACTTGGCCGGCATCGTCGATGCGGCTTCCGAAAACACCCTCGCACTCCTCGATGAAGTCGGTGTGGGTACGGACCCGAGCGAAGGCGCTGCTCTCGCCCAAGCGATCCTCGAACAACTCGCGGAACGCGGTGCACGGGTGATCGTAACGACCCATTACAACCTGCTCAAAGAAATGGCCGAAGTGGACGAACGCTTCTGCAACGCAAGCGTCGAGTTCGACCCGGTCACACTCGCACCGACATTTAGGCTTCACACTGGAACCGCAGGCGTGTCTTCAGCCACTGCCGTCGCCGCGCGAATGGGCATGGCACCCGAAGTCCTCGAACGCGCAAACGCGTTACTCGCCCGTGAAGATCGCCAGCTCGACAACATGTTGAGCGAGCTGGCCAATAGCCGCGCAACCCTTGAACGCGAAAAGCAAGAAGCCAGCAAGTTGCGCAAAGAAGGGGAGAGCACACGCGACAAGTACCTCCACAAACTCGAACGGTTGCAAGAACGCCGAGACAAACTCTTCGAGTCGATGCGTATCGAACTCGACGCCACTTTCAAAGACGCCCACGCACAGGTGGCTGCCGTGATTCGCGGCCTACAACGCTCGGGTGGGACAAACACGCGCGAAGCCGCCCACGGCGCCGCCCATGCGCGCGAGCGCTTGCTCAACCTTGAAAGCCGCACTCAGGCCAAGGGCGAGTCGGCGGCCGTGGATGAAGAAGAAGTCCTTGGCTCGGCGATCGATTGGCGATGCGCGAAGCCCGGCACCGAAGTCATTGTTCCCGGCGGTCAGCGCGGAACCCTAAAGTCGCTACCCGATCGTCGTGATCGCGTGGTTGTCCAAATCGCGACCGCAAAACTCGACCTCGATGCTTCAAAGGTCCGATACGCCGCGTCGGGCAACGCTCCGTCCGACGACAATGCCCGAACGGAAACGAAGGTGTCCTTCGAACGCGCAGACCCGGAGGACGCCGGAGTCACGGTCGCGGGGGGAACCCAGCAATGCGATCTGCGCGGCCGACGCGTCGACGAAGCCCTCGACGAACTCGAAACTGCGCTCGATCAGGGGCTGCGCGACGGCAACGAACAGCTTCACGTGATTCACGGCATGGGAACCGGTGCGCTTCGAACCGCAGTCCGCGAGTTCTTCACCGCGTCTCCCCACATTGTCTCTCACCGCACTGGCGAGCGCGGCGAAGGCGGGACCGGGGTTACAAGCGCGGTGCTGCGCAGGTGATCCTGTGCGGAGCCTCAACGCCGCAGGCCTCCGGCGTCAAAGACACCATCGACTCGAGCACTGCTCTCCAAAACGGATGGCCTGAGGCCCGCGATCCATTCCCTTCCCGGTACGCCACTAATTCGTCCAGCACCGCTTCGGTCCATTCATCGTCACCGCGTGCGACCTTCGGCCCGCTTTCCCTTTCGAGTCGCAGTTCAACAATGGCTTCCACCACCCGTTTCGACTCTCGAAGGTCGATCTGAACATCACGAAAGACGCGCCGTAAGGAGTTGAGCGCGATACGTACAACCGAACCACAGAGGCCATGCACGCAAAGATCAACGCGACGAAAGGCGCGCGAATATGGTGAAAAGCGCCTTAGCCCTCGAAGTGCGCGCGTAGCGCATCTGCGGCCCGCATTCCCGACGACACTACTTGATTGGGTCCGGGGCCAATCAGATAATCGCCGGCGAAGTAGATCCGGCGGCCGGCGGCACCTCGGTCTTTTTGCACCCGCGCGAGGCGAGCAAGTTCCCGATACGCGCCTACGTGAAAGTTCGGATTGCCGTTTTGGGTGCGGCGCAATCGGGTAAATACCACGCGATCGCGAACCTCGGGATGAAACCGAGAGAATGAAGTCAGGAGCGATTTTTCCACGACGTCGTCTGCGGCCGATGAATTCGCACTTGCGAATCGCTCGTTCGCACGGATCATCACAAGGCCTTTGCCGTCCGGGGCGCGGCCTTCCGCTGCACCGCACTCCGACAAATAACATTCGATCGTCGACGCTTCGGCTTTGGGCACGCGCACGAACTTCGCGTAGTGGGCGAGTGGAGCCGACAACGCGAGAACCAGGGTCATAGACGGCCCACCGCGATAGCGAGCGAAGTAGTCGCGCTCGGCCGGGACCAGAACGGGGGCGGCAATCTCGCCTGCTGCTTCGGGCGACGTCGCGACCACGACGGCATCGACATCAATCGCGCGCAGCTTTTTCGGTGCGTGGGCATCGCCGTCTTTAAGCCCGGAGCTGCAGTGCACCCGGTAGCCACCGTCACCTCGCTCCGTGACTTCGTCCGCCCACACGTCGTGAACCACGTTGAGGCTACTCGCAGCGCGTTCGGCTAGCTGCCACAAACCCTGACGCATGACGCCGAGAGCCACTTTGCCTTCGCGCGACGTGATGCGGGAAAGCAAAAAAGCGACACGGCTGAGTTCCATTTCATCGCTCGCATACTGCGACGTCGTTTCAGGCGAGACCCAGTAGTCCCAAACCGACTTGCCGAGGTAGAGCGTGGCGAAGTCTCGAGCGCTTCGGTAGTCGAGGTCTGCCGCAAGCTCGGGGCGGTCGGGGTCAAGTTGACCGCGATAGCGCGCCATCAAACGCGGCAGTCGAAGTAAGCGCTTCTTGTCCCAGTTCGTCACGCCAGGAATTTTCGCGAGATCCGACAACGTGCTGGTGTCAATGGGCCCGATCTCGCCTCGATGGATTTGCGAATCGATACAGGCGCGTGGAGGCAAGAGCGACGCGGAAAGCTCGCTTTGCTCGATCCACGAAATGAGTGAGCGGTCGGAGGATCGAACCAGCGGGAGTGTGCCGTCGAGGCTAAAGCCATCCCGGAACGACCCTGCAGCGCTACCGCCAACAACGGAAAGCCCTTCGAGAACCGTCACTTCATACCCAGCGCGCGACAACTCTGAAGCTGTCCGCAGCCCGGCAAGGCCGGCACCAATTACTGCAACACTCACACCACTCAAAACTCGGCTCCCAAAAATCTGAGCGCGGACACTAGCTTGGATTGGGAGCGGGGGCGCGGATCCGCTGAATCAGCGCGCGTGGAGCGCCTGAGCCTCGCTCACGAGGGCGCTCAACTGGTCGACGACATCAACAAGCGTTTCGAAGGGTTCGAACGGTTGCTTCCGCTCTTGCAGTGCCGGAGCCAAGCTGTCTTTGGCAAAAGCAAGGTCGGCCTCGATGGCCCCGCAAAGGTCCGAAACCCGGCCGTTGCCGATATGGACGGTGAACGCCCCCGGGCGTTGTTTGCGTTGTGCTCGGATGATCTGGCTCTTGCATGTCCCGGTGCCACAGTCGCAGCTCGCATTGCGACCACCTGGGGCGATCTGCCATTGGTCTTTCGCAACGCCTGTGTACTCAAGGTGGTTGCACATGTAGTCGAACGTTACGCCGTTGTGGCGCTGCAACCAATCCAAGTTGTAGTCAAAGCCGTCGGACAAAATTCGGAATGAAGCATTGTTGTCGGCGCACCATGCTTGCAACTCACACGCGCCGGGATCGAGGTCGATCGTTTCGAGAAAGGCGTGAAGGTCGGCGGGTGGAAGTTTGAACCCCGTAAAGAGTTCGACGTTGTATTCCCAAGCGTCGACGATGCCCTGTTCGTACCGGTCCCAAAGCTCCGTGCGGCGCTCACCGAGATACTTACGCGCAATGCTCGACCCGACGTCCTGCACCGAATAGGTACCATCGAAGTCGCAGAAAATTGCGATGCAAGTCGATTCGGCGAGCTTTGCGGCGGGATCATAGTTTGGCGTGAGGCCCTCGGACGAGCGAGTCAATGGGGTGTCCCTTCTGCTGCCTGGTGGCGAAACTCTCGCGCGCGGGCGACCCAGCGCGACCGGGCACACAGTACCCGGCCATCGCAGAGAAGGCGAGGACGTTCAAAGCTCGAAATCAGTTCACCAGCCAACGCAAGAACGCACTTCAACGCGACTTTGTTCCGTACCGAGGCCGGCGAATTCGCGCCTTGCGCCGGAGCGACCGTCTGCGGGATCCTTTACGCTTCGCAGATTCGCGTGCCGCTTCCAAGGAGAGACTTGATGCAATCCCCGTCGCAAGGTCCCGGCCGTCCCGGTCGTAGAAACTTTCTCAAGGCACTCGCCGTCGCAGGCGTAGGCGGCAGGACCCTGTTGCGAAGCGGCAATGTGAAGGCGGCGGTGGACGCCGCGCGCACGGTAGCCTCAATCGACCGCTGGCCAGAAATGCCGCAACGAACTCTTGGACGAACAGGCTTCGCAGCCAGTCGCCTGGTATTTGGTTGCGGCGCAGCTTTGTCCCGCGGCCGTAAGGACGACTTGCTCCACGCGGCGTTTGACGCAGGGGTCAACGTTTTCGACGTGGGCTTCCGTGACTACTACAACGATGCCGAAAAAAACTTGGCGCCGTTTCTAAAGCAAGTACGCAGCCGTGTGTTCTTGATTTCGAAGGCTTACGCGGAGCTTGATGTCGAGCCAAACGACCGGATAAGTCCCGCCCAGGCACGACACGCCGCAGCGAGCTGGACCAAAGCGCTCGACGGCAGCCTTCGTGAACTCGACGTCGATTACGTCGACGCTTACTACCTAATGGCGAGCTACAGCCCCGCCCTGGTGGGCAGCCACGAAATTCTCAACGCTGCCTCGAAGGCCAAGCAAGCAGGCAAGTTCAAACACCTTGGTTTGTCGACCCACCAGAACGCAAGCCGCGTGCTTGCAACTGCGGCCAAGACCGGAGTCTACGATCTCGCGCAAATCGCCATTACTCCGGCTGGATGGTACGACTGGGCGGACAAGGGCATTCTCGCCGGCTCGCCAACCATGAAGAACTTGCACGCCGAACTCGCCGAAGCACGCAAAGCCGGTATCGGCCTCATCGGAATGAAGGCGGGACGCTTTCTCGCCGGTCGTAAGTTCTTGGGCTGGGGAAATCCGGGCGCATTTGACGAGTACTACGACGACCCGCTTATGAAGTCTGACTTCTCACCGTACCAGCGAAGCTATGCGTACGTTCTCGAACATGGCCTCGACTGCGTCAACGCCGACATGCAGCAGCTCTCACACCTGGCCGAAAATTTTGCTGCTGCTGCGACATCGGGGAAGTATTTCGTCTGACACCGTCTAGGACGGAAGGCGTAGAATACAGGGCGTAGGGCGGAATCTGTACTGGCTATCTGACTGTTGCCGGTCTATTGCGCACCCCGAAACTTCCTTTTTCCAATCCGTGTAATCTTCCGGACGCAATTTGCGTCACTTGCCTACTGCTTATTGCGCGCGGGCTGCGCGAGGCTGAAGGTCGGCGATGGGGTCGATCTGTAAATCTATTTCGTTTTCAATAACTTAGAGATTTCTTAGTGGCCTTATTTTCGAGCCATCGCCGATGGCATCAAATTTGCTTTATATAGCTAACAACGGAAACGGCGAAGACCTTATTCGCGCCCGTGTTGGCTACCCCTCCCCTGTCACTTCGGTGTCAGGAGCCGACCCGGGCGCGTTTGTCTTCGCTGATCAACAACGCTTAGAGGCGCTTCGTTGGGCGATCCCTTAGTCGCTCTTCCATTCCCCGATTTTCGATCCGTTCACGGTAGACTTCTCACGTGGCCGGAAAAACGAATCGTGCGGGACGATCCAAAAGCACAAGCCGTCCCCCCGCGCGCGGCGTCCGCAAGATAAAATTTCCCGACCTGCTTCCAGCCCCGAAATCCGTCCAACACGATCGCGGTGCGTTTGCCTTCGCGCGCAATATTCCGATCGTTTTGTCGCCGGGCGCAGACGAAGCAAGCAGCGCATCTGCGCACGTGCTTCGTGACGCGATCGAGCGAACGTGCAAGGTTCGCCTCCCCATTGAAGTTCACCTGCGTCGCTCGGATCTGGGTCGACATGTCGCACTTGATCATACCGGTGGGGCACCTGGGACCACATCCGATCGCTACCGAATCATCGTTTCAGACGACGTCGTTGAAGTTCGTGCCGGCGGCCCTTCGGGCCTTCGCTACGCCGTTGAAACTCTGATTCAGCTCATTCAACCTGGGGGCTCGCTTCCCGGCTGCGTGATCGAAGACGAACCCGACTTTGCGATGCGCGGCATCATGCTCGACGTGTCTCGCGGCAAGGTTCCCACCTTCGAGAGTTTGTGCGGTCTCGTCGATGTCCTGGTCAAGCTCAAGCTCAACACGCTGATGCTCTACACCGAGCACACTTTTCGATTTCGGCGTCACCCCAAAATTGGCGCAACCGATTCACCCCTCGATGGCGAAACCATGCGCACGTTGGACGCTTATGCGCATGAACGACATGTCGAGTTGATCCCTTGCCTGCAGTCACTCGGACACATGGACCACATTCTGATGCTGCCGCAGTATCGCGACCTTGCAGAGACTGAGGTGGGTTGGACCATTGCACCGACACGCCCAGAAAGCCTCGAACTATTGCGAGACATGTACGATGAGTATCTACCGAATTTTCGCTCACGGTTGTTCAACGCCAACTGCGACGAACCTTGGGACCTCGGCAAGGGACAGTCGAAAGAACGAAGCGAAGAGCTTGGCCCGGGCGGCCTCTACCTCGAACATGTCATCGCGTTGCGCGCTCTGGCTCAACGAAGCGGTAAGCGCACCATGATCTGGGCCGACGTCGTCCACGCCCACCCCAAACGCATCGGCGAGATCCCCAAAGACATGGTGATGCTCGACTGGGGGTACGAAGCCGAATACAGCTATGACCGCGTCTCAGTCTTTCAACAGAACAAACTCGAGTTCGCCGTCTGCCCGGGCACGTCAACGTGGAACTCGCTTTTCCCACGCGTCGAAAACAGCACAGTGAACATCAGCAACTGGGCCAAAGCGGGACTCGAGTACGGTGCGCTCGGTTTAATTACCACGGACTGGGGCGACTTCGGCCACTACAACCTACTCGGCAATTCGTGGTTCGCATACGCGGTGACTGCCCAGCAGAGTTGGTCGGGCGCCTGCGACAACACCGCGTTCGCCCGAGCATTTGGTGCTCGCGTGTTCGGCGACCAGAGCGGTGGAGGCACAGTGGCCCGGTTGTACAAAGCCCTTGGTGCAATTCACGGCGTAGGCTTCAAGGTCTTCAATGGCTCGCCTCTCGCGTATCTGTTCTTCGACACCCTCGAAGAGAGCTACTTCATCGAGGGCTGCAAGCAGGGCGCGCTCGCACGTACCCAGAAGAAGCTCGAACGCGTGCGCAACGAAATCGAAGACGCCAAGGACTGCTTTGCGATCGAACGCGCGAGTTGGCGCGAGCTTCTGTACGCAGCGGATGCATCGCTCCATGCCGTAGACAAAGCTGTCATCGGTAGGCGTTATAACGCTTGGCGGCGTAAACCAAAGAGCCTGGACGCTCGCGCACGAAAGCGTCTCGCAATGGAGCTTCTCGAACTCGCCAAAAAGCAGAGCGCCCTGCTGACACGGTTCCGGAGACTTTGGCTTGCACGCTCCGCAATCTCGAATTTTGATTTGACGCAGGGCCGCGTAAAGCGTTCGGTCAAAAGCCTGCGGGATGCTGCGAAGTTCTTGGATCGAAACGAACCTCCGTCACCCATCGCGCGCAAACCCATCGACATTCCCGGGGTTACCGCTGCCGTACGCCGCTCTTTTGGAGCGAGCAACTAGCGCGCGCTAGGCGACGGCGCGGCAGAAGGTGTGCGTGACCCGATGTCGAGACAATCTCGATGGCAAGGCGTCGATGGCAAGGCGCGAAAGCACCGCTCTAGCTGGCTACCCCTAGCTTTCGCAACGCAGGGAGCGGCATTGGATCCGCGTTAGGGCGCTTGCGCCTTCTGTCGGGCAGACGCCTCGGACGGCTCGGCCAAAACTAGAAGCGTCGCGCCGTCGTCCACTTGGTCCCCTGCTGCAACCAAAATCTCTTCGATGACGGCAGCTGCGTTCGCGCGCACCGTGTGCTCCATCTTCATCGCCTCAAGCACAACCATGGCCTGGCCTGATTCGACGGAATCTCCCGTGGCGACAAGGACTTCGATGATCTTTCCCGGCATGGGGGTGAGCACCGCCCCCGCGCTCACGGTCTCTTCAACCGCAGACGAGGCGAGGCCACGGGTAGAAAGGCGATACGTCTCTCCCGCGACGAAGAACGTGAGCGAGTTCCCATGCGCGACTGATCGCGCCCGAATCGTACGCCCCGCCATCACCGCGCTGAACTCGTGGGCGGTTGCACGTCCCTGATCTACTTCGTCCCAATTGCGCGAACTTCCCGAAACCACGACTTCAACCGAACCGACATTCACCACGTAGCTTTCGGCACCGGTCCTCCGAATGGTGGTTTCACGCGGTTCGCCTTCGAGTACGAAATGAAGGATTTCCGTCGAAGCAGCATTGAGCCTCCACGCGTCAGTAGCGGCCCACGGCGAACCGGGGTCTCCAGCACGTGCCGCTCTCGCTTCACTGCGACGCGCACGCGACAGCACGCTGTCCAGACTCACAACGGCGAGGAGTTCGCCTGGCGCGAGGCCCCCCGCACCGAGGAGAGTTTGCTGATTGGCTTCGACGAACCTGTTGTCGAACGCACCGCTTGCAAACCCATCGTGCGCGACGATGCGCGAGAGAAAGGAAAGATTGGTTGCGAGGCCGGCAACGTGAAATCTGCCAAGCGCGCGATGCAAGCGTGTGCGCGCTGCCTCTCGGTCTTTGCCCCAAACGACGAGTTTGGCAAGCATCGAGTCGTAGTAGACCGAGACTTCGTCTCCCTGCCGAACCCCTGTTTCGATACGCAAAGAGCGCTTTGCTGTGGGCGCCCCCAAGTAGTCGATGCGTCCGGTGGTCGGAAGAAAGTCGTTCGCCGGATCTTCGGCGCAGATCCGAACCTCAATACTATGGCCACGTACCTCGATCTCGTCTTGCGCGAGTGGCAACGGTTCACCGGATGCAACGCGCAGTTGCCATTCCACCAGGTCGACCCCGGTCACCATTTCAGTGACAGGGTGCTCGACCTGAAGACGGGTGTTCATCTCCATGAAATAGAAGGCGTCTGCACCCGGCGACGCATCGAGCAGAAACTCCACCGTCCCGGCTCCCTGGTACCCGATCGCCTTTGCGGCTTTGACCGCAGCACCGCCAACCCGCGCCCGTAACGCTTCTGTCAGAAATGGTGCCGGCGCTTCCTCGACGATCTTTTGGTGCCGACGTTGGATCGAGCAGTCGCGCTCAAAGAGATGCACAACGTGCCCGTCCTGGTCGCCAAAGATCTGGACTTCGAGATGACGGGTCGGAGTCAGAAGCTTTTCGAGCAACATACGCTCGTCTCCGAATGCTCCTTTGGCTTCGCGCTTCGCGGCTTCGAGAGCGGCCATGAAACCTTCGGGCTCATGCACGGCACGC
Organism: Myxococcota bacterium; assembly: GCA_041891195.1. Taxonomy (GTDB): domain Bacteria; phylum Myxococcota_A; class UBA9160; order UBA9160; family UBA4427; genus DUBZ01. Next base: position 13,600 of record JASDVE010000072.1, read on the forward strand.
ATGCCCCGTCCGCCACCCCCGGCCACCGCTTTGATGAGCAGCGGGTAACCCACTTTATGCCCAGCAGCCTGCAGCGCGTCGGGGCTCTGATCGCTTCCCTTGTCTCCCGGTATGACGTCGACACCGGCGGCCTCCATCAGCACCTTGGCGCGGTCTTTCTCCGCCATGTCACGAATCGTTTCGGGGCGCGGGCCCACAAAGATGAAGCCGGCGTCGACACACGCTTGTGCGAAGTCGGCATTTTCGGACAAGAAGCCATAACCGGGATGAACTGCGTCGGCACCGCTCTCGCGCGCGGCACTCAACACCGCATCAAAGTCGAGGTAACTCTCGGATGCGGGCGAGCGACCGATGCGAACAGCCACGTCGGCGCGTTCCACGTGACGGGCATTTGCGTCGGCATCGGAATAGACCGCGATGCCCGTGATGCCTAGACGTCGCGTTGTTTCGAAAATACGACATGCGATTTCGCCGCGGTTTGCGACGAGGAGCTTTGTGATTTTCACGCTACCACCAAGCCTCCAAAAACAATAAACAGTGTACGACGAACAATGTTTTCGACGCGCATGCCGCTGGACTACATACGGAAGATGCCAAAGCGGGTCTCCTCGCTGGGGGCGTTGCGCGCGGTCGCGAGGCCAAGTGAAAGAACGCGACGGGTCTGCGCCGGTGCGATGATGCCGTCATCCCAAATCCGTGCAGTCGCGTAGTAGGGGTGACCCTCGAGTTCGTACTGGTCGCGCACCGGCGCCATGAAGGCTTCTTGTTCTTCGGCGCTCCAGCTTTCGCCCCGTGCTTCAAGGCCGTCGCGCTTCACCGTCGCGAGCACGTTGGCGGCTTGCTCTCCGCCCATCACCGAAATGCGTGCGTTAGGCCAGGTCCACAAGAAGCGCGGCGAATAGGATCGTCCGCACATCGCGTAGTTTCCTGCACCAAAAGAGCCGCCGGTCACGACCGTAAACTTCGGCACCTTCGCGCAGGCGACTGCCATCACCATCTTGGCACCGTCTTTCGCGATGCCGCCCGCCTCATACTTTTTGCCGACCATGAAGCCAGTGATGTTCTGCAAGAACACGAGCGGGATATCGCGCTGACAACAAAGCTCGACGAAGTGCGCTCCCTTGAGCGCCGACTCCGAAAACAACACACCGTTGTTCGCAACGATGCCAACCGGCATGCCATGAATGTGGGCGAAACCGGTGACCAAGGTTGAACCGTAACGCGCCTTGAATTCGTCGAACTCACTCCCGTCGACGATGCGCGCAATGATTTCTCGCACGTCATAGGGAATGCGGGTGTCAGAAGGGATGATGCCGGCAAGGTCTTCCGCGTCGAATAGCGGGTCCCGAGGCTCTCGCAGGCTCCCCCCGGAAGGCGCCGGACGATTCAAATGCGCGACTACGTCGCGCGCAAGCGAGAGCGCGTGCCGATCATCTTGTGCGAGATAGTCCGCGACCCCCGAAATTCGGGTGTGCACATCTGCACCACCCAAGTCTTCGGCCGAGACAACTTCGCCGGTCGCCGCCTTCACGAGCGGCGGACCACCGAGAAAGATCGTGCCCTGGTCTTTTACGATGATGCTTTCGTCGGCCATCGCGGGGACGTAGGCGCCGCCCGCCGTGCACGACCCCATCACCACCGCGATCTGCGCGATCCCCGCCGCCGACATCTGTGCCTGATTGAAGAAGATACGCCCAAAGTGATCGCGATCCGGGAAGACGTCGGCCTGGTTGGGCAGGTTTGCCCCGCCGGAGTCGACGAGATAGATGCAGGGGAGTTGGTTTTGCTGGGCGATCTCTTGTGCGCGCAGGTGCTTCTTGACCGTAATCGGGTAGTAGGTTCCCCCTTTGACCGTCGCGTCATTGCACACCACAACGCATTCGCGCCCCGCGACACGTCCGACCCCGGTGATGATTCCCGCGGATGCGATGCCGCCCCCGTACAAACCATGAGCTGCAAGTTGCGAAAGTTCGAGAAAGGGAGAACCGGGATCAAGCAGTCCGTGAATCCGCTCGCGCGGCAGCAGCTTTCCGCGAGACAAATGTCGGGCCACAGCAACTTCGCCGCCTCCGAGTTCAACGCGGGCCACTTCGCCATGCAGGTCATCCACCAAGGCGCGCATCCAACTCTCATTACGCGCGAAGTCAGCGTCGCCGCGGTCGAATTTTTGGCCGACTATTGCCATGGGTTGAGTCTCCGACCTGGTGCGGGGAAAAATACATCCGCGTTGCGACGTCTATTCGTACTCTTCTTCGTCCCATTCTTCTTCATCGTTCTCTTCTTGGTCTTCATCTGCGTCTTCCGGGTCGGAAGCACCTGCTGATTGCGGAGTATTTGACAGTAAGCTGCTCGCCAGCCAAAAACCCAGGATCCACGCGCCCAAGCTGAACCAAATTTCTCGGCTGTCCCGCGAATGTTCGGCGAGCCAATATCCGAAACCTAGGGTGATGGTTCCTGAAAGTAGAGCCAAGGCGCGAGGTTTCATTTCAATCCTCCGAACCAGCAGGTAACTTCCCCTATCTTGCGAGCAAGCGGTAGAGGGAAGCGGCCTCAACCTTCTATTTTGTAGCTTTTCATTTCATCGCGACATCGCGGAGTTTTCGCACAACTTGAGCACCCCAATCCTACCGGGAACGATCCCAGAACCCACAATGATGGGCGCCATTCAGAACGGGCTACGCGTCCTGCGCGGAGACATCGTCCCACTCTTGGTGCTGCAATTTCTCGTCACCATGATCACGGGAGTGTGCGGTTCGCTGGCGTATCTCATAGACGACGGCGGCCCTTACTTGACGGCTGCCCTCACCGCGCTCATTGCGTCGCCCTTCGAACTCGGCACTGCATTCGTCTACCTACGAACAGTGCGCAGCGGCTCAGTGAACTTCGAGCATTTACTGGCCGTCCCGGGTCGCTACGGATCGATTGTCTTTGCCAGTGTGCTCATCATGGCGATCGGCTCTGGAGCCACCGCAATGATGATCGTTCCCGGCATGCTTTTTTACTGCACGACTCGCTTTGTTCCGTTCCTGCTCCTGGAAGACGAACTTGGCGGCGCGCAGGCGATCATCGAAAGTATCAAGCTGAGTCGAAGCTGCTTCTGGCAACTTCTGGGGATCTGCTCCCTCGGTTTGGTCGGGCTATTTCTCGTCGCACTTCTAGCGCGCTACATCGGCATTGCCTCGGCGATCGGCATTGTGCCGATCTTTGTTTGGTGGCACCTCTCGATCGCTTCTCTTTATCACGCGATCGTCCGACCGCCTTCGGGCTGGGCCCTGGAAGACCTAGAAGAGCACGACCGTATCGCCAGTAACGAAGGCAAGGAAGATGACGTTGAAGTGACGCCCTAGCGGCATTCTCATCCTCCGCGTGCATCCGATCGAATCCTATTTGCGAGCGCCCCTTTACATATCGTGGCCCGGGCTGAACCTTCCTCCATACGCATTCGCTCGACGGGCGCTTCGAGCCCAAGCCCTCTAACCTGCCGTCCGCGCGAAATCGCTGCGCCCAGCTGCGAAAAGAGGATGCTGCAGTGACAGACAACGACCTCGCGCGTAACCCGCGCTCTCAACGAGTCGAGAACAACGTCGCCGAGTTGATCGAATGTCTCGGCCTCGAAGAACTTGATCGAGATTTTTTCGTCGGAGACCCAGGCCAGGGGAAGGGACGCCTATTTGGCGGTTTGGTGGCCGCGCAGTCCGTCGTTGCGGCAGGACGGACGGTTGCTCCGAAAATGGCGCTCCACTCACTCCATGCGTATTTCTTGCGACCGGGCGGGTATGGAAAACCGATCCGTTACACAGTGGACCGCATTCGCGACGGACGCTCGTACACAACGCGTCGTGTGGTTGCCATGCAAGCGGGCGAAGCCATCTTCAACCTGAGTGCCAGCTTCGCTGTGCCCGAAGACGGCCCCTCTCATCAACAACCCATGCCCGACGCGGTTGGCCCCGCCGGCTTGCCCGAGATGTCGGAGGTACGCGCGCGCTGGTTCAAGGAACCGCCGCCGAAAAAACTTGTTACGGGCACGATGGAAATGCGTGTATTCGACGACACCGACGGCGACCCGACACGGAAGCTCGAACCGACCCGACACGTTTGGATGCGACTCAACGGTGAACAACCCGACGACCCGTTGCTCAGGACCGCGCTCCTCGTCCATGCAAGCGACCGCACACTACTCGGCACCGCACTGCGCCCAATGGGCCGAACACCCGGCGGTGACACCATGGTGACAAGCCTCGACCACGGCTTCTGGCTCCACCATCCCCCGGACCTGTCGGACTGGTTTCTTTATTCATCCAACAGCCCGATGTCGCACGGGGGTCGCGCGCTGATCCACGGCGCGATCTATGCGACCGATGGAAGGCGCATCGCGTCCGTCACCCAAGAAGGCTTGGTTCGAAAGCGACGGAAGAAGTAGCCGTTTTGTCATAAGCCCTGGCCGAGTCAGGGGCCCGAAGGGCTTAGGAGATGACTTCTAAGAAGCCGAATCGCTACTTCTTCTTTTTCTCCGGCTTCGGTGCGAAGACCATTTCGCGTGCTTCTACGACGCCGTCTTCGAGCGCCGCATCTTCGTTGTTTTGGTGGGCGTGACATCGCGCGGCCGCCAGGACATCGTTCTCCACTACGGCCAAGCGCGCGAGCGTTCCGGCGTTTGCACAGACGTGAAGCGTTTCTATCTCGCGACCGAGCGAAACCTCGTTGTCCGTTTTGCCCTTGTTGATCGAAGCCAATGCTGCGACGGCGAGGTCGAAGCTTTCGGTGTCATCGGGAGCCGCGATGCCCGCAAAGTCCGAAGCACTGGGCCACGGCGCGGTATGAATCGACGCTTCGCCCGTTTCTTCTGCAAATGTCCATGACCAAATCTCTTCGGTGACATACGGCATCACCGGTGCGAACAGGCGCAGCAAGACGTTGAACCCAAGGCGAAGCGCGGCGACTGCAGACCCGCTTTCTGCAGCTTGGTCACCGGTGGCACCGTCTTCGAACCAGCGCGCACGCGGCTTCGCGAGTTCGAGGTAGGTGTCCGTGAAATGGGTCCAGAAGAAGGTTTCGGTTTCTTGCAAACCGTGGGCGAAGTTCCAGTCCTCGAAATGCGCCGTCACGCGTTCAACCAAGCCGCTGAGTTCGGCTACGAATGCGCGGTCGAGTTCTGCTTGGACCGGATGCACTTCGCCTGTCTGTGCCAACGCGAACTTGCCCGCATTGAAGAGCTTGGTGACAAGGCGTTTGCCGATCTTCCAAACCTGTTCGTCAAAGGCAGTATCGACACCAAGGCGCGCACTCGCGGACCAGTAGCGCCCTGCATCCGTCGAATATTTTTCGAGCAGGTCGATGGGCGTCACAATGTTGCCGACGCTCTTGCTCATCTTCTTTCGATCCGGATCGAGGATCCAGCCGGAGATCATCACATGTTCCCAGGGCTTCGTGTCTTCGTGAAGCAGCGCCTTGGCGATCGTATAGAACGCCCAGGTGCGAATGATCTCGTGGGCCTGTGGGCGCACGTCTGCGGGAAAGAGCTTCGCGTGGCGCTCCGCATCCAGGCTCCAATGCGAGCTGATCTGCGGCGTCATGGAACTCGTAAACCACGTGTCGAAGATGTCGGCTTCGCCCGCAAACCCACCGGGCTGGTCTCGCTGCGATTCGTCGTAGCCAGGTGCGGTGTCGGTCATTGGATCAACTGGCAAGCTCGCGCGGTCGGCAAGAACGACATTGTCGTATTGCGGCATACCCTCCGCATCGAGTGGATACCAAACCGGGATCGACACACCGAAGTAACGCTGTCGACTCAGGCACCAATCCTGGTTCAAGTTCTCGGTCCAGTCGCGGTAGCGGTTTTTCATGTGGGGCGGATGCCACTGGATCTCGTCGCCCTTGGCGAGCATTGCGTCCCGCTTGTCGACCAAGCGCGCAAACCATTGGCGCGTGGTCAAGTATTCGAGCGGGCGGTCGCCCTTTTCGAAGAACTTCACGGGGTGCTGAATCGCTTCGGGTTCCGAACGCAGCGGTGCGCCGTTGCCCGTGGCACTGCCTTCCGGGTCCGCGAGAAGTTCAACCATGCGCTTTTGCGCCTGCTTTACGTTCTTGCCCGCAACTTCGGCGTAGTAGGCATTGGCCGCGTCAGGCTTGAGGCTTACAAACTCGGGCGTGCCGAACGTCACCGGGTCGAGTCGACCGTTCTTCCCAATAATTTGCCTCGATGCGAGGCCTTGTTCGCGCCACCAAATGACATCGGTCGCATCACCAAAAGTGCAGACCATCAGTATGCCCGTGCCCTTTTCGGGATCGGCCAATTCGCTCGGGAAGATGGGTACGGGCGCGTGGAACAGAGGGGTCACCGCGCGTTTGCCGAATAAGTCTTTGTATCGCGCGTCTTCGGGATGGGCGGTTACGCCGACGCACGCCGGCAAGAGTTCGGGCCGCGTGGTCGCGATCGTGAAATTCGCGTCGCTTCCTTCAACCGCGAATTCAAGATGGTGGTACGCGCCGGGCAAGTCCTTGTCGATCACTTCGGCTTGGGCCACCGCACATTGAAAGTCGACGTCCCACATGGTCGGCGCTTCGTTGGTGTAGACCTCGCCCTTGTCGTGCAAGTCGAGAAAAGACGCCTGGGCGATCTCGCGACAATGATCATCGATCGTTTGGTATTCCTGCTTCCAATCCACCGACAACGCCAGCCGCCGCCAGAGTTCGCGGTAGTACTCTTCGTCTTGGTTGATGAGGCCGTAACACGTTTCAATGAAGTTGCGCCGGGAAATCAAACGCGCCGGCTTCTTGCGATCTTTGGCGCTCGCCTCTTTGAGTTCGAGGTTTTCTTCATAAGGCGAATGCGGGTCGCAACGCACGTGATAGTAGTTCTGCACCCGGCGCTCGGTCGGGAGGCCGTTGTCGTCCCAGCCCATCGGGTAGTAGATATTCATGCCGAGCATACGCTTGTAGCGCGCCATCACGTCAGTGTGGGTATACGAAAAGACATGGCCGACGTGCAGTGAACCCGACGCGGTCGGGGGCGGCGTGTCGATGACGAAGGTTTCGTCGCGTGGGCGATCCGGGTCCCAGCGATAAATGCCGCGGTCTTCCCATTCGGCGATCCAGCGCTTTTCGACGTCTTCTGCTTCGAAGTGCTTTCCCAGCGCGTTGGGATCGATGGCGCGAACTTTGTCTTGACCCATCTGCTGCTTTGATCCTTGCTCTTGATCGCTCGACTGTTGCGCTCTGGCAAACGCGCGGCGTGCGGGGTTTCTCTCGATTCGCAAACGCCGGATCGCTCGGCGTTCGATCGTGAGACATGACGCGCGAATCGGCTCACAAGAACGTGGCAGTTCGCGAAAGGCTGCTCAATATAGAACAGGCGAAAGCCCACGCCTCCAAAAGCACCGGGCAAATCGGTAGGTCCATCCCAAGGGTTCAAGCCGTTCGGGCACAATGCGAGATTTGGGCTCGACACCCCATTGTTGGTGTTGAAACTCCCAGTCGAGCAGGTGAGAGGGTTGGATAGGGGGATGAAAATGGACGACGCGATCTCCCTCGGCCCGCGCCATTTGCGCGCCTTCGACACCACTGCCGACGAACAAGTCGCCCACCGCCTATGCAGACTCGAAACCGCAGCGCGCGACGCCTCAACCGATCTGCCGCAAACAGGAGACTCTCGAAACCGTCGAACTCGCACGCGAGTGCATTGCCAATCGGGGCAAACCAACAAATGAAGACTTCGTTGCGAGGTACGGCGGATAGTCATTCGCGTCGCTTTACAAGAAGCGCAGGCCCCCGTTCTCAAAACCCTGGCCGAGAGCTGCCTTCATAATCTGCGAGACCTTGAATTCGAAGTCGGTAATGACTAGGCGCGACCCCACGGGGGAACGCGGAGGGGGCAGGAAAGGACGGGGCGACCCCCGATGTGAACAAATCGGCTGAATCCTGGCTCGAACGACGGACCCGGCCCCTCGATCAGGCCAAGGACGTGGATCGGGCCCGACCGGTGTTCCAGCCGGAAGAAAACGAACAGGCGAGTGAATTCGAGCTTCGGCGTGGCCTGACGGTTGTAGTCCTACGTGCCCGAACCCAGAAGGATTTCGCCAATCTATTGCGGGTCGAACAGCAGCCGTCTATGGTCTCGCGTCTTCTCGGTGGGGCCCATGCGGCGACCCTCGAGTCCTCGAAATTTTTATCCGCCCGACGGCCAGCGCACCGAAGATGCTGGTTGAAGCAGGCGACCGGAGTAGTGAAGTGGCGAAGACATCGCAGATCATCCGAGACAATCGGCGCAAGAAGCTTATCAAGAAGTACGCGGAAAAGCGGAAGGAACTTCGCAAGAAGTTGAACGACCGAAACGTTTCCGTTGAAGAGAAGCTCGAAGTTCAGGCCGAGTTCGCCAAGCTTCCGCGCAACTCGTGCCCGACCCGACTCAACCGACGCTGCGAAGTTTCGGGACGTTCAAAGTCCTACTACCGCAAGTTCGGTCTCTCCCGCATCGCACTTCGTGAGCTAGCGCTCCGTGGGCAATTGCCGGGCGTTCGCAAGTCGAGCTGGTAATAAGTCGAGCTGGTCGTAAGACGAGCTGGTCGTCAGTTCGTAGTCACGGCGGTTCGCTCGATGCGATCCAAAGTTCAGCACAAGATTTAGGAATGGAAACATGAAGCCCGATACGCATCCCGACTACCACAAAGTCATCTTCGTCGACTCCGCTTCCGGCGATGAATGGACGAGCCGCTCCACCATGACCTCGGCAGAAACTCGCGACGTCGACGGGGAGAATATCCCCGTCATCAAGCTCGAAATTTCGGCCGCCAGCCATCCTTTCTGGACGGGCACCATGCGCGAACTCGATGCCGACGGAAAGATCGACCGCTTTCGCAGGCGGTACGGCGGCAAGAAGTAGCAACGGCCGCGCGCCGGTTTCGTCTGCTCTCTATTTTCGAGTTCCCTTCTACGCGATCGTGTTTCGCGTCGAAATCAGGGCCTGCTTAAGGCGCTATCTCCAGTGGTTTGGGAGCTGCCTTCTTCATCGTCGAGTTTTCCCATCGCAACCAGGGAATCGACCAGATGGCAGTACAGGCGCGTGGGGTCGGTCGCAGCGTGGTATGTGCCCCCGGTCATTTGAGCGATCAGCCCCAGGGTGTAGCCCCGCCAAGCACCTGACTTTTGGGTGAGGCCAAATGTGTTGAACGTAATGTCGTTGCGTTCTGCTTCACCAGTCGCGCGCGCAACATCGACTCCAATGCCGCCGCGGAGAGGCTTGCCTAATTCGAGAAACAGCGGGCCAGGCGTATCCGAAAAGTACATCACAATTCTTCGCCGCTTCGGGTTCTTCGCTTCAATCAGGACTTGGTTTGCTCGGCGCGCACCGGCGTAGAAGTTCGGCGACCCGTCGCTTCCTAAAGTCATGATCTGATCGAGTGCTGACTCAAGCGACGCGCGACTTCGGGTCAAGCCCGCCCGCTCCTTGGCATCCCTCGAACCAACCGCAAGTGATAACGAACCTCTCTGGGAAACGAACAGGGAATCCGCAAATGTCACTATCGAAAAGCGTATATCGAGGGCTGCCGTGTTTCGGATCAACTTTCGCGCCGCCTCGACCTCGACGCCCAACCAAGAATCTCCGCGGTCGGTAAACACGCTCGATCTAATTTCTCCGACCGTTCCGTCGCCGTCAATGTCAAAACCAGACGGATGCTGACTCGAGAGCGAATTGTCGAACGCGAAGACAATGTCGCTGGGGCTTAGAGCGTCGAGGCTCTCGACCGAACAGTTGAGAGGAACGGGGACTTCCTCTACTCCCTCCATCTCGGGAGAACTCGCACAGCCAACCAGCACGCCCATCGCAACAACGGCGACACGATTTAAGACAAGAGCCAGGGGTCGATGCTCGCGAACGTATGGTGCCGACATGTTGGCCCTGCTCCTTTGCCCTTGACCGATCAGAGAGCCCCGAGGAGCCCGTGTGTGCAACGCGTTTGAGTATTGCGGTCCTGCCGACCTAGCGCCGCCTATGGTTTCGATTCGACTTCCTATTCAAGTCAATTCGCTGCGCCTTCATCGACGTCGAGCTTCGACAACAGTCGAACCGACGCTTTACGTGCTTCGGTTTCGGTTTTGCGCACGATTACCCGGACTCGATTTCCAAAGCGTAGCGGCCGGCGGGGCCGCGATGCATGGTTACACTTGTCGCCAATAATGTCCTTCACACCTTCCACCTTGTCGGGCCACATCAAGAAGACAACCGCTGCTTTTGGGGCGACTTTACGTGCGTGTGCGCTCAACCCACCGAAGTAAAACGGGGATGGAGCGTGTTGTGTTTCGCGAACCGCGGTGCGGCGAGTTCCAGTTGATGGTGCTCGCCTGTATGCCCCAGGTCTACACCGCAAAATAAGATCTTGAGGATCTGCATCACTTCGAGAGTGGCGCGCTGAGACGCGCCATAACTCCCCCCGCCTCGCAGCAACGAGCAATCGCATTTGGGAGGCGCGTGAGGAGCCCCCCCCCCTGTAAATGCCACATTATCGATTCCGAGATTATATCCCGAAGGCAAAAGGCAGTTGTCGCACCGGTTCGTGTCGGCACGACGAACGACCTCGGCGCAGTGCGCGAAAGTTCTTGACAATTTGGGGGCCGAGGCGCCGAGAAATTCGTAGTCGTCGTAACACAGTGCGGAGAACCAAGAAAAATCGACGGGGGGAATCTACATCGTGACCACGCGTGGGTGGCACGCGCGCTAGTGAAAGTAGTCGCCCCGCATTGGCACTGGGAAAACCAAAGCTACGTGAAATTAATCTGCAACGTTGGCTGCGTCATAAGTTTCGTTACGTTGACACTGCCGACCTGAGGAACGTGACGGCTGCATCGGCTACACTCTCGCGCGGGGGCCGAGCAGGAGTAATTTGATGGTAAATGCCCGAGACGACGTAGTCGGCAATATGGCAGGCTCGGTGATCGCGAGGATCCCGGCGCCCACGCCAGGACTGAAACTTCCGGTTCTGCCCGAGCGCACCGACCGACTCCTCACATTGCTGTCCAGCATGGACGCGTATGTCACCGAAGCAGACAGCGCCCCCCGAACGTTATTCGTAAGCCCCGGGGTTTCTGAAGTTACCGGGTACTCACCTGAAGAAGTGATCGCCGGTGATTGTCTCGTCATTCACGAAGATGACCATCACCTACTCGCCAACGGTGCCATTGCGCTCGCAAAGTACGGCCGTGCCTTTAGCTGTATCATTCGGATGAAGCACAAGCGTGGTGATTGGCTTTGGATTGAGATCAGCTCGCTGTCGTCTTACGAGACTTCGGAAGGCGGGTACCGGTCAATGTCTCTTAACCGGGACGTGACTCGCTTGATGAACACCCAGCGCGACCTCGCGCAGAGTGAAGAGCGTTACCGCGCCGTGTCGGAGATGACCCGGGACTTGATCACCGAAAGCACCACCGACTCCCAGACGGTCTACGTCAGCCCCGGTGTTTCGGAAGCACTCGGTTGGTCCCGAGAAGAACTCGCAGCACACGGGCCGTATGAGAAGGTTCATCCCGACGACGTGGAGCGAGTTCGACGGGTCACTGAGGAATCCTTGGCGTCAGGTCAGCCAAGTCATTATGAGGCATTTCGAATCTTCGCCAAGAACGGCCAATGCCTGTGGTTCGAAACTTCTGCGATGATCTATCAGCGAAGCGACGGCGAGACCCGCATCCTTTCGGTCTCACACAACATCACCGAACAACGCCGGGAACAAGAGGACCGGCGCGAGCTCGAAGAGCAGATGGTTCGCGCGCAAAAACTGGAAAGCCTCGGCGTCATGGCGGGCGGGATCGCACATGACTTCAACAACTTGCTCACACCAATCCTTGGCGAAGCAAGCTTGGTACTCGAAGATCTGCCTCAAGACTCTCCGTTGCGGGAGCGAATGCTAAAGATTCGGCATGCAGCCGAGCGTGCGGCGTCGCTGACAAACCAGATGCTGTCCTATGCGGGCAGGGGCCCGGTACATCTAGAGCGACTCGACCTCAGTCAACTCGTCGACGAGATGGGGCGACTTTTCGAGTCCGCAGTCTCAGGCAAGACCGTGCTCGACTTTGACCTTACGCCGGCAATGTTGCTGATCGAGGCAGACTCATCGCAGATCAGTCAGGTTGTGATGAACTTGATCACCAACGCGAGTGAATCACTTCCGGACGGTGAAGGAAAGATCACTGTTCGTACGGGTGGCGTGGATCTATTGGCGCCTCCGAACAAGTCGGTCTTCGCCGAACGACTTGAGGCCGGCCCTCATATCTATGTCGAGGTGTCAGATACCGGGTGCGGGATGGACGCGGACACGATCACGAAGATCTTCGATCCATTCTTCACGACTAAATTCACGGGCCGCGGACTTGGGCTCGCAGCGGTTGCTGGGATCGTGCGAGGGCATCAAGGTGCACTCGAAATTCGATCCGAGCCGGGTAAAGGCTCGGTCGTCAGGGTGCTGTTTCCCGTATCGCAAGGAGCCGAACCGCTAGGCCAGCTGACAAGTATCGGTGGCAAAAACACTTGGACGGCTGACGCGATGGTGTTGGTGATCGACGACGACGAAGGTATGAGAGACTTGGCGACCGACATTTTATCGCGCGCTGGCCTCGAAGTGAGAGCAGCAGCGAACGGTCGCGACGGCCTCGAAATTTTCCGCGCTCATGCAAATGAAATCAATCTCGTGCTGCTTGACCGCACAATGCCCACCATGAGCGGCTACGAGACCTTTCAAGAAATTCGCAAGATCCACCCCAGCACCCCAGTCGTCCTTGTGAGCGGCTATTCAGAAGAGCGTGCTGCAGCCGAACTCGCCGGCGCCGGACTCGCGGGTTTCTTACATAAGCCATTCTTGCCCGAAACACTTCTAGATCTCGTGAAGGCGTCGATCGAGGGCTAAGCGAAGCTCTTCTCCCACCCTTCATCCCGCTCCAGCCTCACCCCAGCGATGCCGATACACGGTGCAGGGGGAGTCACTTGCGAGCCGCGGACCCGCGAAGCCTGGGATTGCTGCGCATCGCGATCGGCAGCATGCTGATCGCCGACGTGCTGCGTCGGCTACCCGACTTCGCTCATTTTTATACGAATGCGGGAATGCTGCCAAACCACACAACACTGTGGCAGCCGCTGCGCCCGCATGCGATTTCTTTCTTCTTCACCCTGTCGACACCCGCCGAAGCGCTGCTTGGGTTGCTTGCCTGCTTGGGCGTGTTCGTGTGCTTCACCCTCGGTTGGCGAACGCGACTTTTTCAGATGCTCGCGCTGGTCTGCCTCATTAGCCTGCACGGGCGTGTCACGATGCTCGAAAACGGCGGGGACATCGTACTCAGCAACTTGCTGTTCTGGTCGACCTTCCTGCCACTCGGACGACGCTTTTCCCTCGACGCAAAAATTGCCGCAGAGACGAATCCAAACTTCGTGCACGACACGCGGCCCATCACATCACTTGCCGTGCTCGCGATCATTCTTCAGTTCGGCGTCATCTATCTCTTCAACGCTTTCAACAAGTACGGCGTTGAATGGCTTGACGGCTCAGCCGTCCACTACGCAATGCACCAAGACCGAATCGCGACCGCGCTCGCAGTTGCCGCCCGAGAGAATCTCCCGCTCGCCGGCCTTAAAGCCATGACGTGGCTTGCAATCGCGACCGAGTACGTCCTCGCAGCCTTGATCTTGACGCCATTCTTAAGACGCTACGCGCACCGCGTCGTTTTGCTCACGGCGCCTGGTCTCCACCTTTCATTCGCGCTTTTCCTCAACCTCGGCCTGTTTTCGTATGCAATGTTGGCTTGGCTCCCCTTGCTACTTACGAGTGAAGACTGGGACTGGATCGCTCGACGCCGTGGGCAGGAACCCGAGGTTGTGAATTCGGACTCAGACGAATGCAGTTCACCTGCCTGGACTGTATTGCTGCGCGAAGCCGCCGTAGTTGCGTTTCTCATCGCATGTGGGTTCCAACTATTGAACGAAAACCCATTTACTCCAGAACGTTTCCGGCTCGAGAAACCCGCAATTGTACAAGCGATGATCGGCTACCCGCGGTTGCGGCAAGGCTGGAGCATGTTCGCGCCTCGCTCGCCAATCAACGAGACGCTGCTCGTCGTCGATGCACGCACTGTCGACGGCAGGCACGTCGACCCCATCGCGTGGGCGTCACGCGGAACCGACGAGGTGATCCGCGACCACATCCCGAAGGCCCTCGGCTTTAGTCAGTTTTGGGTCAGCATCGTCGAACGCATGCCCGGCCACGCGCCCTATCATGGTGCGCTACGCGACTGGATCCTGCGTCACCACGAACGCACCGGGAACGACAATGACGCAGTCGTGCGTTTTGAGGTCGTAAACCTGATCGCTGAAAGCCCGCATCTTGGCGAAGACAAGGACTACCCCGTCAGCGAGCAGATGGTCTTGCGGTATCCGTAAAGCGGGCGCAACCCATCACCGACCACAAAACTTTGGTGTAGAAACCAGGGACCGCGAGGCAGCACCAAGGCGCGGCGTCGATCGAGTTACCTCGAAACGCGGCGCGGCTTGTTACTTCTGCAACCGCTTGAGCACGCGGCGCTTCAGGCGAAGGCCCTCTTCGGCAAGGTCCTTGTCCGCAGTCTTGATCAAGAAGGCGTCGAGCCCACCCTTCTTCTGCACCGTGCGAAGAGCGCGCACGGAAACCTGAAGAGACACGTCGCATCCCAAAACGTCAGAAGGCAAGCTCACCTTCTGGATGTTGGGCATGAAGGTCCGGTTGGTCCGGCGCTTACTGTGCGAGACGTTGTGCCCAAACTGAACTTTCTTACCGGTAAGCGCGCATTGACCCATGACGATTTCCCTCGAAGTCCATCACTAAGTTGCGACCGTGACACAGTCTGCGTATAGGATGGATGAATTTTGGCGACGTGTGTTGTGACGGTGTTGTTACGGTGTTGTTACGGTGGTGTTACGGTGGTGTTACGGTGGTGTTACGGTGGTGGTGATGTGACGGTGTTGTTGCGGCTTTTGCGCCGGACTCCCGCCGGTCTTTGTTCCGAACCCCCTGAAATCCAAAAAGAATTTCCCAAAGGGCGCGAAAGCGAGGGCAATGGATAGCGATTGGTCGGGGCCCGGTCAAGCAGCGTTTGACAGCCTGAGAGCGAGAAACTGGGCTTCGGGGCCAAAATCCACCCGACACCCTCGCGTTCCTCCCCCACTGCTAGTGAGAAGCCAGTATTGGCTCATTTTGAGCCGGAATTATGCGAGCGGCCATTTCGCGTTTGAGTTCCGCGAGCTCGCTCTTGGCCGCGTCTCGACGGGCTTGGTCGCGGAAACCTCGAAGCTGTCCACGGACCTCTGTGCCGCCGATTTCACGGTCGAGTTCGCTCTCGGCGCCCATCCGCTCGATCTGTTCTCGTACGCCTTCGAGGGCATCCATTTCGGCCTCAACTGAGAGCCCTTCCATCGCGGCCTGCAGTCGGCGGCGGGCCTTGGCATTCGCGAGGGTGGCGATCATGCGGCCCTTTTCGCGTACCAGCGACCGAATTTCTTCGCGAAATCTGACGAGATTCGCCTTGGCTTCGTCCGCCTGCACCCGGACAGTGCCGAACTCCGTTTCGGCCCTTTCGAGATCTTCAAACAACGACTGTTTGCGCGCGATCAAGGTCAGGCAGGCTTCTTCGTCGTCGCGCGAGAGCGAGCGCCGGGTTTCGTCATGCAGGCGGGCGATCTCGGCACGTCGCTCGGCGATTTCGGCGTCGAGCTTGCCGCGCATATATAGAATCCCCGCCACGGCGTCTTTGAGTTCCCGGTACTGCTTCAGTCGTCCACGAATCGCTTGCTCGTAGACGGCTTCGGGACTTTCGAGCTCCCGGTCGCGCACCCATACCGAGAAGATGCCTCGCAACAGGCTACGCATTCGTCCAAACACGCTTGCGGATTTGGTTCCACTCATTGGTTTTCCCCTTTGGTTTGTTGGCTCGCGGGCGCTGAACCAAGCGACTCGGAACGGAGCCCAAGTTCGCGGATCTTCTGTTGCAGGCTTTGTCGCACCATCCCGATGTCCCGAGCGGTTTGCGACACATTGCCGTCGTTCTTTCGCAGCGCGCTCACCAAGAACTCGCGCTCAAAGTTTTCGATCATCGACTTTTTGGCTTCCGAAAAGGGAAGCTTTCCGTTGGGTTCTGAGGCAAAGCTCGGTGTCGCCGCGAGCCGTGTGATCGCACTCGCACCAAGCTGCAAGTCGTCTTCTTCGATCTCGTCGCCGCTCGAAAGCACCGCCGCTTGTTCGAGCAAGTTGCCGAGCTCGCGCACGTTGCCGGGCCAGTCGTGTTGCATGAGACGCGCCATGGCACTGGGGGAAAGTTCTTTTTTTTCGCGCCCCAAGCGTTCGGCGACGCGCTCGAGAAACCGCGCACAAAGAGAGGGAAGGTCTTCGCGTCGTTCGCGCAGGGGGGGAAGCTCCACCTGCACGACCTTCAAACGGTAATAGAGGTCTTCGCGAAAGCGCCCTTCCTTAACTTCTTCTTCTAGATTGCGATGAGTTGCCGCGACGACACGGACGTCGACTTCGACACCGTCGCTGCCGCCAACGCGTTCAAACTTTTGTTCTTGCAAGACACGCAAAACTTTGGCTTGGGTTTCGGACGCCATGTCGCCAATTTCGTCCAGAAAAATCGTGCCGCCGTCTGCAAGTTCGAAGCGACCTTCACGCCGCTGATCTGCGCCCGTGAACGCGTTTTTTTCATGACCAAACAATTCGCTTTCAACGAGTTCCTGGTTGATCGCTGCGCAATTGACCGCGATGAATGGGCGGCTACGACGACCGCTCGTGTTGTGAATCGCCTGGGCGACGAGTTCCTTTCCGGTGCCACTTTCGCCGCGAATCAAAACGGTGAGGTCCGTCTCCGCGACTTTTTGAATCGTCTCGTAGACTTTTCGCATTCCGGCGCTTGTCCCAATGATGTTTTCGAAACCGTACTCGCGCTGAACGCGTTCGAGCAGCAGCCGATGTTCCCGTTCGAGTCGGTATCGATCGATGGCCCGACGTACCACCACGCGGAGCTCGTCATTGTCAAAAGGCTTCGGGATGTAGTCTTCGGCGCCCGCCTTCATCGCGACTACGGCGATCTTTTCAGAACCATGTGCGGTGATCATGACGACGGCCGTTTCGAGGCGCAGTTCTTTGGCCCGCTTGAGCACGTCCATCCCGGTGGCCCCGCGCCCAAGCGCCAAGTCGGTCAGCACGAGATCGAAGCTTTGCTTTTCGAGGGCTGCGAGTGCCTTCTCACCGTCTTCGGCGAGCTCCACCTCATAACCTTCACGCTTGAGCAGGCCGTTAAGTGCTACACGGATCGCGCTTTCATCTTCGACGACCAAGATACGAGGCTTCACAGGCGATCTCCTTGGAAGGCCGACGGGCTTCCCTTCGGCAAACTCAAAATAAATTCGGCACCACTTCCGGGGACCGCACTGACTTCGATCTTTCCGCGGTGGGCGTCAACGAGCTTCTTCGTGATCGCAAGCCCAAGCCCGGTGCCGTTGCGATTGGCGGTATAGAAAGGCGTGAAAATCTGATCCTGAATTTCTTGATCGATCCCTAGCCCGTTATCCCGAACACGAACCCAGACCTCGTTTCCGGCGAGGTTTTCGCCCATCGAGACATGCACCACCGGCTCGGTCACTTGCGCCTCGGCGAGGGCGTCGAGGGCGTTCCCAACCAAGTTGATCATGACTCGCCGAAGCTTTTCGGCGTCGCCGTGCATTTCGCCGTCGCAGTCAAACTCGCGCTCGATCGCGATGCCTTCGCGTTCACTACGTTCACGAAACGTTTCAAGAGCCGAGTCGAGCACGTCCCGCATCAGAAGCGGAGCGCGGTGGAGTTCTTCTTCGCGACCAAACTTGAGCAGGTGAGAAATTGAGCGCTCAACACGTTCGAGTTCGACCAACGCAACCTGGGCGTATTCTTCGTTGTCGATCGAATTGGGGTCTTCGCGCATCTGTTGAAGCAGACTCTTCGCCGCTGTGATGGGGTTGCGAATTTCGTGGGCAACCGAGGCGGACAACACTTCAAGCGACTGCGCGTGGTCGTCCGCAAGCTCAACTCGTTCACGGCTCACGTTGGCGTGAACATGACGTTCGACTTGTTCTTCAACGAGGCGTTCTTTCAAGCGCGGCTCGACCATCTGCGAAAAGAAGCGTCGCCCGTGGCGGAAGAACCAGTAAAGGATCGCGGCGAAACCAAGCCACGGCACAAAGACAAGCAGCAGCAATACGATGATGGCCTGCTTCGCGGTCGAGATGAGGAGCTCTGCCCGGTCTTCTGCGTCCGTTCGCGCGTCTTGATATTCTTGTTCTTCAGAGCTCAGAACTCGTGTGTGCGGTCGCGCGATGTCTCCATGGTCGTCGTCCGATTCGAAGAGCTCGCCTTCGTCGTGGCGCGAGGGGTTTCGACGACGGAGACGACGCTTGCCGCGGATTTTCGACTGCACTTTGGCCTTTGCCTCCGACCGCGCCTTGTCCCAGTTCGACTTCAGGTGATCCGACATGCGCGCGTCCTCCGGCCTTTGGGTCATCCCAGCCGTCTGAAGAGTGTCGAGGAGAAACTTGTTGTATCGCAGCGTTGTCTTCATGACTTCGCTACCGAGCCGGCGTGCGCCTTCGGGAAAGTAAGCAGAAATTCTGCACCCGAGTCATTGCCGTCGACCACTTCGAGGCTGCCGCCGTGGGACTCCACAACCTTCTGCGACAACGCCAGTCCCAACCCAGTCCCGTTCGATTTGGTGGTGAAAAAGGGATTAAAGATGCTCTGACGAACTGCCATGTCCATGCCGGGGCCGTTGTCGCGAATGCGCAGCCAGACTTCGGTGCTCGCCAGGTTCTCCCCAGCCAAGATCACAACACACGGCGTTGGGGTTGCGGACTCTTCGAGGGAGTCGAGTGCGTTGCGGAGCAAGTTGATCACGACACGACGCAGCTTTTCGGTGTCGCCCTGCATTTCGCAGATGGCCCCGGTTTCAACGTCGACGTTTACGCCAAGTGCGTCGACACGGTCGCGCATAGATGCAAGGGCCGAGTCGATAATGTTGGGCAGGAACAACGGCTCGAAACAAAAGTCTTCTTCGCGGGCGTACTTGAGCAAGTGAGAGATCGAGCGTTCGACACGGTCGAGTTCTTCGAGTGCCACCCGGGCAAACTGAATGTTGTCCCCAGAAACGGGATCTTCACCCATCTGTTGCACCAGGCTCTTGGCTGCGGTGACGGGGTTGCGAATTTCGTGAGCGATCGATGCCGAAAGATCTTCGAGCGATCGCGCATTGGCGCTCTGTGCGACGTCGAGTTTTTTCGCACCCTGCTCAACGTGTCGGTCCATCTCATCGGCGATCCAACGTTCGCGCAGCCGGGGTGCAGCCAACGCCGCCACGTAGTGAAGTGCGAGGCCAATACCCCAGGACAACGCGACGATGATCGTGGCGCGAAGGCTGCGGCTACTGACGAGAATCAGAGTCAACACCGACCCATAAGCGGTCAAATGAATGAGCCAACCAACCCGGCGGTTCGCACGACTCTGCGCAGTGCGGTAGCGCCGCTCTTCGAGGGTCCATTCGCGCTTCTTTCTGTCCCGGCCCCAGGCGACCGTTTTACGACGCGGTCGTCGCGACGCACCGTGCGAGTCAAAGCGATCGGGAAAACCTTGCTCTCGATTTTGCTTGCGGTGACTCATCGCTCTCCCCCCGACACCGCCAGATTGATGGCCGTCGGTGCCGCCACTCGAGACGCCGCACTCCCATCGAGGGAAGGAGTGAAAGGCGTCGTCACAGTGCGGTCGTCGTCCATAAGCCAGCATTCCCCACTATAAAGCAATGACCATGCCGAAAATAAAAAATTAGCAATGCCGGACACTTAGCTTCAGGCGTGGGCCGACGATTGGGCATTCCCTGCGTTCAGTGCAGTAGAGATCATGCACCATCCACGCAGCTTGCACGACGCCGAACTTCCATCGCGTCAACGAATCATTCAATTGACGCGATGCAACGACAAGCTGAACACAGGTCTCCAGATATAGAGGGACGCCCGGGGAGCATCACCTCAACCCGGACGGCCTCTACTCTCCAGTTACCGAATTTCCCGCGTCTCGCCGTAGGCCTCGGGGGCGAGACCACCGACCCTCAAACGCTCGCTTGGCGCTTCACCAATGGACCCGTGTGGCTATAAGCTCGGCGGCTGCATAAGGCAACCGACCGAAATCCCTTCCCAGGTCCGAGCCATCAGAATTCGCTGCTTTTCATCAACATAATCGCGCTGGTGAACGGCTGCGAAACGAATGACAAGGGCCACCCCGGGTACATCAGTAGAAGAAGTCAATCCAGCAACGGGTCGGACCGTTGACCCGCGAAGGCAGAATACGGACGGGTGTGCGTAAAAGTCAATCAATTAATCACCGGTAACTCGAATTGGACCGCCCGGTTCACGACGGGACGTTTTATGTCGCGTTGCTATCATGCGCGCCGAAATGCAGGAGTGGGGGCTTGTGCTTGAGACCAAAGCAAAAATTGGTTGATAGTCGTGAGCGAGCAAAGCGCAATCAGTTGAGCCGCAACAGGAGCAGATGTGACGGATATAGACACAGCAGCGACCACGCAAACCGACGAAGAAACCGCCTACCACCAAGCGGGGCAAGCAGTCAATTGCGTCACCCTATTTGGCGCGCGGGTCGTAAAGAACTTGGGCTTGTCAGGGGGCCGGGTCACCGATTGGAAGTTCGAAACTTATTCGCGCTTGCCGGTTCCGCTTTCGTGCCGGCCGCCGAGTCATAAGCGCGGCGAAGATCGCAAACCGATCGAGGTTGAAGGCATCGTCGACGCACACGGCATCCTCACCTATTCGGGAAGCGCTGCGGTGTACATGCACTATCGCGATCAAGGTCGCGCCGAAGCGTTCGACTACCAGAACGATCATCTCGGCACGCGCGAAGCACTTGCAAAACTCGCGAGTAGCATTGGCGTTGAACGCCCAGCAGATAAGTTTTACGAAACGTACTGGAGCGAAGCGAGTCGGCTCCTTACGGCAGACTGGAACGCCGTCGAACGCGTGGCAGATGGTTTGCTCACGTTGCGCTCGCTCAATGGCAACCGCATTGACGCGTTGGTGCTCGGCGAAGAACTTCAGTAGCCACGGCGACGGCAGACCGCACCCCCGCGGCACCAGTTCGCAACCCAGAAACAAGCCGCGTTTTCGTCAAACGTGCTGATAACGGACGCGATGTCTAATCAGGGGCCGGGGAGAGAGAAGCCGGGGGGCGGGTTCGGCCACCCGCGATATTGAGGCGCCCTCCATCGTCTCAGATGTAGATGCAATTTGGCCAATGGGGGAGGGAAGTCTCGCTGATCTTCACGAACCCGTTTAGACTCCTGTCGCCATGAGAATCTGGATCGATACCGACATCGGAACGGACGTAGACGACGCTTTGACATTGGCGTACACGCTGCGGCATCCAGGCTTTGATGTCGTGGGAATTTCAACTGTGTTTGGCGATGTGGACCTGCGAAGCCAGATCGCCGTCGAGTTACTCCATATCTCGGGTGTGCCCGAACACCGCGACGTACCCGTTGTCACGGGTCTCGGTGTTCCAATCTCGCCGCATCGCCACGGTCTGATGTTTGGTCATGAAGGCGAGGGGCTGATCGTCGATGCGGAACCGAAGCGCAAAATCGAAGAAGAGCCGGACGCCGGTGCCAAGCTAGATCGGCTTGCAGCCGCACTCGAGATCGCGCGGCCCGACGTCATCCTGGCCATCGGTCCGCTCACGAATCTGGCCGCGTTGTTGAATGCGGGTGTATCGCTGCCTCACCTCGCCATCATGGGTGGCAAGCTGCAAGACGTGATGCTGCCCGGCATGCTTCCCAACATTGCGGAATGGAATTGGTTCTGCGATCCGGTGTCGGTACAGGTGGTGCTCGACGCAAAGCACGCGACGCTGCCGCGAATCATTCCGGCAGAAGTCACTTTCGCGACACAGCTCGACGACGGCGACGTCTCGCTTCTGTCTGAAGGCGATGCGCTTGCACAAATGTTGTCGAAGCTCTCCACCGTATGGCTCGATGTTCTACGAACATCCATCAGCAAAGCGCCACCACGGATCGCCCTTCACGACCCTCTTACCGCGGCCACTCTGGTTGAGCCGGGTCTGTGTCACTTCGAAGAGCGTCGTATCGAAGTCGATGGCGTTGGGGCATCACAGCCAGCAAGGGGTCCAGACAATATCGAAGCCGCCATCGACGTTGACAACGCCGCTTTGCGTGATCATTTGATGAAAACTTGGCTTCCATGATTCGGCAGATCTGAGATGAGACGTCGTATCGCTTGGTCCGTGCTCGGATCGCTCGTGGTCGCTGGAGCCGCCTTCTACCTTTTGGGCCAGGGGTTCTTTGGCCGTCATGAAGGAGCCGGCGTTGTCACCCCTATCGAGCGGAACCTCGCACTTCGCACCGAGCGCGACACCGCAAGCGCCGTCGCAGCCCAAGCACTCGGCGAAGGTCCACGACGGATTCTGTTTGGCGATCTGCACGTTCACACGACCTTCTCGTCGGACGCATACGTGATGAGCTTGCCCCTGGTGTCGGGTGAGGGCGCGCATCCACCGGCCGACGCCTGCGACTTCGCGCGCCATTGTTCCGCATTGGATTTCTGGTCGATCAACGATCACGCCGAGTCACTCACCCCCGAACGGTGGCAGGAGACGATCGACAGCATCCGTCAGTGCAACGCAGTCACGGATGATCGGAACCCGGATACAACCGCCTTCCTCGGTTGGGAGTGGAGTCAGGACGGAACCACCCCCGAAAACCATTGGGGACATCGGAATATCGTCTTGCGCGACCTCGATGAAGCGAGCATCCCGGCGCGACCGATTGGCGCCCGGGGCAGCGACGGCGCGGTTGATCTTGTCACCATGGCGCCCGCGGCGCGGGCCGGCTTGGCCATTCTGATGCGCGATCGACGCACACTCGATTTCACGCGCTTTCTGGCCGAGAGCGAGGCAATGCCGCTGTGCCCGGATGGTGTCCCGGTTCGCGAGCTACCGCGCGATTGCCGCGAGTCGACGACGACTCCGGGCGAGTTGTTCAGCAAGCTCGACGACTGGGGGGTCGAATCTCTCGTCATTCCTCACGGCACGACGTGGGGAAATACAGCGCCCCCTGCGGCAAGCTGGGACAGTCAGATCGCCGGGTTGAACGCCGATCCTGCGCGACAGACGTTGGTCGAAATGTATTCGGGACATGGCAACTCTGAGGAGTATCGCAGCTTTCGGGCCGAGAACGTATCGGCGACGGGAAGCGAACGTTGCCCACAACCCACCCTCGGTCCAAGCGGCTTCGTACCGAATTGTTGGCGCGCCGGTGAGATCATCCGCGCGCGTTGCCTCGAGACGGGCGAAGGCGAAGATGAAGACGAGTGTGACGAGCGTGCGCGGACAGCCCGTGCCAACCATGTCGCTGTTGGGCGGATGGGATTTCGCACCGTGCTCGGAGCGTCGGCGGAAGATTGGTTGGAT
>JASDVE010000073.1:0-7688 GCA_041891195.1 Myxococcota bacterium
GGCGTGCACTGCGAGATCGCTCCAATATCAGAACGAACTGAACCCCCTAGCGAAGCTCTGAACACGGAAGTGTTCGGAAACCGCTTCGACCAGAATATAAACGGAGAGTTGGCCCGATGAGTGCAGTTCGAAGTAGTGCCAGGGAGACCGACACGACACCGATCAATCAGATCGAAATACAGAACCGCGAATCGCGACGCGACGGACTTCGCCAAGTCGGCTTCAGCCCTTTCCCCCGCGTGAGTCTCGACGCGGGCCAGACCTTGGGTCTACTCATCAACGAATCTGACTCGGGCTTCTGCATGATTGCAAGCGATCCTGGAGAGGTCGGAGACCTGCTTCGCGTCATGGTGCGCGGTCTTCACGGCCACACCTCGCGCGACGTTGTCGCACGCGTGGTGTGGAGCGAAGCCACCGACGAAGGACGCTGCCGCATGGGCCTTAAGCTCCTGCGCGAGAATCAGCCGCAAATGGAACGCGTGCGATATGAGAGTGAGCACACGCTAGATCGATTCGCGACAAACCGAGGCTAAGACTCTCGGAAACCGCGAAACGGGGGACCGAAAAGAAAGATAGTTCTATGGGGTCCGGCGATTATTCGGGGGGGTGTCGCCGGCTCCCAAACTGAAGAATGGGGGCCGATGGCAATAAATCCGGGGGGGTAGTCACCGGCTCCCGTTTTCAGATCACATCGATCAGGGCGAACCCGAACCCAGGGTCCGCGAGATGACGAAAGTTAAATCAGAGGGCTGGCAGCATTAAATCCGGGGGGGTGTGCTGCCGGCCCTTTTTTTGTTCCTGCTTTTCAAGTTTGAAATACGGGACGAATCAACAGCAACTCTGGTGCCCCACCGCGGACAGAATTGGGAGTACTGGCAGCAAACGCGGGTCCCTCCGCGGGGTTCTTGATCTCGCTGCTGCTAGAATTTCCCACCATGTTTGGAATCGGACCGCTCGAACTCACTGTGATCCTCGTTGTTGCCCTGCTCGTGATGGGCCCGAAGAAGTTGCCCCAACTCGCTCGCACCCTCGGGCGCGGACTTGCGGAATTCCGTCGGGCTTCGAACGACCTCAAGCGCAGCATCGATATGGACCTCGAAGAACACAAGATCGAGCCGCCAGCGGGCCCCGCTCAAACCGGCGTCTCCAACGTTGCAGCGAAGAAGGGCGAGAAGGTCGGCAGCAACGCGAAGAAGCAAGTCGAGCAACTCGGCGAAGATCCGCTTGACCCGAAACCTGAGTCCAAATTAGAAACCGAACCCGCGGACGACGAACCCATCCCTGCAGCGAGCCCCGCGCCCGCCGTAAAGCGCGAGACGGAACCGTCCGTTGACTGATCACGAACTACCGATCACCGATCACCTGGCTGAACTGCGCTCGCGCATTTCCTGGGTGTTGGGATCTTGGTTCATCGCGGCCGGGTTTTCGTACGCGTGGGCGGAACAGATCTTTGCCTTCTTGCTCGACCCCGCACTCGCGGCCCTTGGCGATGGCGCTTCGCTGCAATCGATCGCGCCCACCGAGATCTTCTTCACCTACGTGAAGTGCGCTCTACTCGCGGGCTTCATCTTTTCATCGCCGATGTTCTTCTGGCAGGGTTGGGCCTTCATCGCACCGGGCCTCTACGACGGTGAGAAACGCTACGTCGTTCCGTTTGCGTTTTTGTCGAGCATCCTCTTTGCCACAGGATCGTTCTTCGGATACACGATCGTTTTCCCGATCATCTTTGAATTTTTTAACAGCTTCAGCAACGAGTTGGTGATTTCGGCATGGACGATGCGCGAAGTCTTTTCACTCACGACCCGACTCTTCCTCGCGTTTGGCGTTGCGTTCGAGTTGCCACTGTTGGTCTTCTTCCTCGCGATGGCGGGTATCGTCACCGCGAAGCAGTTGCTTTCCTTCACTCCGTACGCCGTACTCTGTGTCTTCGTCGCCGCCGCGCTCCTGACACCACCCGATGTCGTAAGCCAACTCTTCCTTGCCATCCCAATGATCGGCTTGTATCTGGCCGGAGTGGGGGCCGCGTTCTTGGTAACCAAGCGAAAGAAAAATGATGAAGACGAGACGAGCGAGTTGACCCCCGAGGACTGAGCGAATGTCTCGTCTGGGGCACGTCTAGAACCGCCCCGAAGATCACAAGTTTCCGATACCGTGAGCGGCCGCATCTGCGTCGCCGTTTGCTACCCAAAAGGATGACTCCCCATGACCGACCTCATTCGCAGCGAGCGCAAAGGCGCGATCGCGATCTTGACCTTGGATCGACCCAAAACCCTTAACGCCTTGGACGAGTCGCTCCTCCTCGCGCTCGAAGCCGCGGTGCACGAAGTGGAGATAGACAAAAGCGTTCGCGCGGTGATCGTGACCGGCGAAGGCCGCGCGTTTGCGGCGGGAGCGGACATCGAAGCGATGAGTCACATGAACGCGACCGAAGCCGAAGCGTTCAGCCGACTCGGACACCGCGCATTTTCGGCACTCGAAGAATTGGCGGTCCCCAGCATCGCCGCAGTAAACGGTTTTGCGCTCGGCGGCGGATGCGAACTCGCGATGTCGTGCGACTGGATTTACGCGTCAACCAAGGCGCGCTTCGGCCAACCCGAAGTCAAGCTTGGCTTGATCCCCGGCTTCGGTGGAACGAGCCGCTTGGTTCGCCGCGTGGGTGTCGCTTGGGCGAAAGAGCTGGCGTGCTCGGGCCAAAACCTGGTCGCCGAAGAAGCGCAACGCATCGGGCTCGCAAACCGCATCTTCGAACCGGACGACCTTCTGCCCAAGACCCTCGAGGCCGCCGAAGCCGTCGCAGCCGCGGGACCACACGCAGTGCGGTCCGCAAAGCGGGTGATTCAACAAGGACAGGATGCAGATGTTCGCACCGCCCACGCGCTGGAGCAGAACGCGTTCGGGTTGGCGTTCTCACGACCGGAGAAGACCGAAGGCGTTGGGGCGTTCCTGGAAAAGCGCGATCCGACGTTCGAGGATTGATGCGACTTTGGTCGAACGGCGAGTCGTCTCGGCCAGACGCAGCGTATCCGCTTTCATTTACGCTCTATCTCGCGATCGCACCGAAGTACCCATCGTCGAAGTCAGCGTCGCGCGTCAGTTCCAGGGTCGGATTTTCTTGCCTCCGGGCTGCTGCATACCCCGAAAATAGCAATCGCCGAGCGGGCCGATTACGGTCGCCGCTGCGATCAAGACCACCCAAAGTGCCGACTAGCGGCTCAGAAGAAGGTTGTTACGCGTGACGAACAGATACAACCATGTCACCTACTCCGGGCTATCCACGAATATGGCCCACCACTAACTTATATTGATAAGACAGGTAATCAACATGACCAGCCAATGGATTAATAAAATAAGCGCTGTCATTACAGGCTGTATCATCGGCATTATCACCAGCATCGCCGCCGCCGATACAACCGGCGCTGTCCGTGAAGAAAAACATCATAATGTCGTACTGCAAATTTTAGGCTCCGGCGGCCCAGAAAACATTCAGGGCCGAGCGTCGACAGGATATTTGTTATGGGTAGATGGCAAGTCTCGCGTAATGATCGATGCGGGGGAAGGTGCCAGCCTGCGTTTTGGTCAAGCCAATGCCAAGGTCAATGACCTCGACGCATTACTGCTCAGCCATCTCCACGCCGATCATACCGCCTCTACTCTATCGATTATCAAACGCAGCTATTTCGAATGGGTGGACGGTGATTCATCGAAGTTAATCGTGGCGGGTCCAGAAGGCCGC
Source organism: Myxococcota bacterium (assembly GCA_041891195.1). Taxonomy (GTDB): domain Bacteria; phylum Myxococcota_A; class UBA9160; order UBA9160; family UBA4427; genus DUBZ01. The sequence continues at coordinate 3,734 of JASDVE010000073.1, forward strand.
GGCAGTGACGCCGCTCCGGGCAGCGAATTATTTCCCGACACCAAGAAATTCATAGACACTTTAGTGAATTCAGAAGATGCAGCTTTCGCCTATTTGGGCATAGACCAACATCATCCGGATGATCATTACTATTATGCGCAGGTCACCGCAAAACCCGTACCGGCGAAACTCGGACAAGTTAGTTTGGTAATGGAAACCGAGGACATGTCAATTTACGCCCTAGGTGTTGAACATGCCTATGTGCCAGCATTGGCCTATCGAATAGATATTAAAAAGAACGGGAAAACTTTCAGCATAGCCTTCAGTGGCGACCAAAATGCACGTCAATCTGATGAGGCATTTATGACAGCGAATAAAGACTTTGTTGCTTTTGTGTGCGACGTGGACATTTTGGTCATGCACTTAGCTGCCGCAGAACCTGATGAAGCTGATGTCGATTCAACCTATTGGCACGCGATCCCGAGCACCATTGGTCGCGTAGCCAACGAGGCTGGCGTACAAAAGCTCGTGCTGAGTCATTTAATGTCTTGGAGCGATCCGAAGGCGAGCATGAAGATCATTCGCGAGCAGGGCTACACAGGAAAGATGAAACTTGCGAAAGATCTTAAACGCTATCCCGTAAACGAGCGCAGGAAAAATAGAGAAGCAAGCTGCGTTTACGCTGGCGCCGATCAGTAACACTATGACGAATTGTTCGGAATAGCAGAGCAAGGCTGCTACGCCGGGAAACCCGGAGAAGCGAAAGGGTCAGTCCCCTCTCAGAGGCTTGGAGGATCGAAACTTCAAGCTGCGTTCTGGAGAACCCTCGCACTAGGTTGGCCGCGTGAGTCCGGGAGTGACTGCCCATTCGGGGAGGCTCTCGTCGGGGTGCGAAACCCCGTAAAGTGTCTATTCGATGAGGTCGCCCAAAAGTTCGAAAGCTGCTGACGGCTCATCGGCGGCCCAATCGAGGCGCTCGCCTGCTGCTTCGAACACAATCATCGTTCGGTTGTCGTCGCAGAGTCGGGTTGTGGGCACTCGATGACGTCCTCGAGGCTGCGCACGGCACGGACGTCCTCCTTCACGAAGCCTCGATCATCCCCGAGGCCGAAGGCGCTGAAGCAGCCGGAATCTTGATGGAGCCGGAGTTGTTGCGGCGCGAGGCCGCAATTCACACTGCGATGGTGGGTGTCTGTGATCACGCGCGCTGCGCACGGGTCGACACATTGGTGTTCGTGCGAATCCCCTTGCCGCCCTTCTAGAACTTTCAAGTCAAGGGCATGATCGGCCAGACTTTTGGTGGCGAGATCGTGATCCCTGCGGATGGCGAAGATGTGGCGGGGGAGGAGGGGGAAATCAGACTCGTTCGCAGACGTAGCCCTGCTCGTCTTCGCGCACCGAGTGGAGCTTCAGCATGTGCTTGCGACTCAACTCCTCGTCCCACCGACCGGGCTTTATCGAAACGGTGACTTCGAAGAAGTCCACTTGATCTGCATCGGCGAGATCTGGGAAGGCTTTGCTCATGGCGGACCAGATGCGGAGAGCTTCACCACAGGACTTCTTCTTATCCCGCATCCGTTGCGAATACGCACGTAACTCATTGCTCGAAAATATCGGGGCGCTTCGCTCGAGCCCTTCAATTTTCTTGTTCGTCGACAACGACCAAATCGGCAATTCCACCGTTTGGCCGCTCGCTGACGCGATACGAATCAAAGTCGTGAAGGTCGTATCCGTCGTACGCACTTGCTTGAAGGACGGATAGGCGGAAAAGGGCCACCCCTTTTTCTCTCTTGCGAGCGTAAAGATCGCGTTCCCGAGCGTCATGATGATGAGCATCGTCGCAACGCCACGCGTCCATCCAATGCGTGCCTTGGGCTGCAGGCGTTCGAAGTTTTTAGTGTTGGAACGTGTTGGCTTCAGCCAACGATAGATGGCGAGCATCGGCCACAGTATCGGAGACCGCATACAGATCGCTCTCAGAGCCTCGCCACCCACCAACTCGTTTTGGCCCTGAACGGCACGAGTCTCTTCCACATCCGCCGATTCTTCGACGCGCAGCGTGTCGAAGAAATCGAACGCTTTGCCCGCGGCGCACAGCCTCGCGGATATCCGATCACCAGCCGCCACCGTAACGACGAGCGGAGCGCCGAAGACGCGATTTCCGATCCACGCGAGCAACCGCTGCCAGTCCATCAAGACAAAGAGCAACGACTGTAAACTGCCAAAGCGCAGGTTCATAAAGAGACCGTTGCTCTCATGAAATAAGTACGCTGCGCCGCCGGCGAACACACGGCATCGCCACCCCCAAATCACGAGAATGATCACGCCAAACTCGACGAGCAAGGTTCCGAGTCCTCCGAAACGAACGAGGAGCGGATACTCGTCAATACGGATCGAGGGAATCCAACGGGACATATACCATCGCTCGTGCATCGTATAGAGGAGGCTGTCGCTCCAAAACCACTGCAGACCGCCCGTCATCCACTTGGGCATGCCTGCGGAGAGATACAGCAAACCGATCTGAAGCCAAAGCGCGCGCATCGCCAGCCCGTAGCTCAAATGTCGTGCCGGAGGCAGCCCACCCAACCCGCGCGCGAATGACCGAGCGAGAGAATCGACCGACAAGCTCGCCCCGGATGGACTCGCCGCAATGATCAAGGCGAACCACATGGTGTGATGGCTATGGTCGACCTTGCCGAAGGAGTTGATAGTGCCCAACACCAAGAAGAGTGTGACCGCAGTCCAGATCGTGGTGAACCGTGTAAACAGGCCCAACATCGCAAGGAGAGCCGACACCTCGAGGGTGCTCGCCATGAATGAGATCACTTCATACGAGGGCCAAATGACGTGTGTATCAAGAAGCTTGAATGGAACGAAAAGCTCGGGCCCGCGCTGCATCGCAGAGCCGACCGTTCGCACCAGCCCATCCGACCGAGCGAAAACCGAGGCAAAGATCATAATGCGCGCGATCCCGAGATTGATCGATGTCTCGTCGGTAAAGAAAAAATCGCGCCAGTGCTGACGCAACCGCGGAAGAACGACGGACGCAACGAGGCCGAGATAGATCAGCCAATAGACTTGTAGTGTTCGGAAGAGCTTCCAAGATGGCGACCCAACCGCCAACCCGATGACGCCGGTCAGGAGCAGCCCGCCGATCGCGAAGGCAGCGAATTTCGCGATCGGATCGTTGACGATCCGCTCTCGCAAACTCCGGCCCGCCTGGATATCGGATGGATCACTCGGCAAAGCGCTCGGCCTCTGCTGCAAAAGTATACACTTCGATGCGTTTTCTTCCGCTTGGGTGGGCGCGCGATTCGTATCGTTCGGCTACAAGGTCGCCATAATCGGATCGGATGCTAACCGAGGTTGTATGCCGTAACCAAGCATTGGGGGAAGAAGCCGCGGGGCCACCTCATCCTTGTGTGATGGCTAGATCAGAACCCTACATGACCTTCGCAACCGGCCGGCCCGGCCGACACGCGCGCATTGTCACGCGCGCGTTCGAGGTCGTCGCGACGTGTTGTTCGCTCGTCGCAAAACCTTATAGATTCGAGATGTCACCGACGGTTTGCTGCAACGATTTGGCGTACTCGGCGACGTCGATGTTGATGCGTGCAACACCCGAATCCATCGCGGCGGTTGCCACGGCGGGAGCCACGTACAGAAGCACGCGCGGATCGAAGGGCTTGGGGATGATGTAGCCCGGCGAAAAGTCGAAGTCTTCGCCCGGGTACGCGTGCTTCACCGCTTCGGGCACCATCTCACCACGGCGGGCTAGTTCTGCAAGCGCGCGCACGGCGGCGAGCTTCATGGGTTCGTTGATCTGAGTTGCGCGCACGTCGAGTGCGCCACGAAAGATAAACGGGAACCCCAAGACGTTGTTCACCTGGTTGGGGTAGTCGGAACGGCCCGTCGCGCAGATAGCGTCACGCCGCACCGCGTGTACGTCCGAAGGCGTGATCTCGGGGTCGGGGTT
>JASDVE010000074.1:0-19702 GCA_041891195.1 Myxococcota bacterium
GCCACGCGGCTTCGATTCCGATCGTCTACGGCACAAGCTACGTGTCACTCGTGCCGCGAGGCATGTTGGCAAAAGGCGAGACGGTTCTCGTCACTGCGGCCGCCGGGGGCGTTGGCCTCGCGACGATTCAGATCGCGAAAGCACTTGGAGCACGAGTGATCGCGCTCGCCGGAGGAAGCGAAAAGCTCAAGGTCACTCTGGATGCGGGAGCCGACATCGCGATCGACTATCGAACCGTGCGCGCCGAACACCCCGACGATGCCGATCTAGGTCGAGACCCCCTTTGGGTCGAGGAGGTCCGCGATGCAACCGACGGTCGAGGTGCCGACGTGGTCATTGAAAATGTCGGTGGCGACATCTTCGACGGCTGCACTCGGTGCGTCGCATGGGGCGGTCGCATTGTGGTTGTTGGCTTTTCGAGCGGAGACATTCCCTTTGTGAAAGCAAACCGGATCATGCTCAAACACATCTCGCTGGTCGGCGTCCATTTTGGGCCCATGGCGCAGAACGCACCCGAAGAACTTGCGGCGAGTTTCCGTGCGCTCATGCAACTCTACGAAGAGGGGCAGATCCGACCCTCCATTTGGAAAGAACTCCCCTTAGAAAAAGCGTCGGAGGCCCTTCAGGCCCTCGGCGGACGCAAGAGCTGGGGAAAGATCGTGCTCACGATAGGCTGAAGTCGCCCCCCGCACAGCAACGTCACTACAACCAGGCTCCTTGCACCCGCTGATCCGAAGAAACTCGGAGAACCGATAGGTGCTCAAAGTCGATGCTCCCTACGCCGGTGCGAACAAACGCCACGACTCACATTGCCTTTCAGGGCGATGCCGAAGCTGGCGGTGATTGCGATTTTTTCAGCGCACCCCAAAAATGCATCATCCATCGCCCGATTCGGATACATGCGACAAAAGCGGTCGGAAATATTGCCGCCCAGTAATTCGGTGGACCTGTGTAACGCACGCACGCAGGCGGGCAGAACGAGGCGCCCGCGCCTGGCCTAAGCGGGCGACACTTCACCAGAACTCACTCATCCAGCACTCAGCCGCCGCGCTTGCGCTCGATGAAGTCGTTCAAGAGCCACTGCGAAATACTGATGTTGCCTGGGAACGTTGTCGGGAGGTCGTCGACGGCAAACCAGTCGGCATCTTCGAGTTCGTCCGCTTCGGTATCGACGTTGCCCGAGACGTATTGCGCGGTAAAGCCCAGCATCAGCGAATTGGGAAACGGCCACGCCTGACTGCTGTAGTACTGCACGTTGTCACAGACGATCCTAGTTTCTTCGTAGACTTCGCGGATCACGGCCTCTTCGGCACTCTCTCCGGGTTCAACAAAACCCGCCAGCACGCTGTAGATGCCGGCAGGAAAATGCGGCGACCGGCCAAGCAAAATTTCGTTGCCGCGTTCGACCGCGCAGATCATGGCGGGCGCGAGTCGGGGATACATTGGCGTCGCGCATGAAGGACACGACCGCGAACGGTCCAAAGACGCGAGTACCATCTTTTCTCCGCACTCACCACAAAACTGATGCGTGCGATCCCATTCAACAATTTGAACTGCGCGTCCGGCAACGGCGTGAAGGTTCGCATCGAGACTCCCGAACAACATTCGCAAGTCGCGAAACGCGAGGCCTTCCGGCGCTTTCAATTCGGCTTCAAGTTCAAGCGAATAACAATGCACGCCGTTAAGCGCGCCCAGATATTGGCGGCGCACGGCGTCGATCCCGTGTTCGTCAATCACGTCGACCGGCGGCAATAGGCCCGCCTCCGTCACAAGCATTTCGCGTTTGCGAAATGCGAAACAGAGCGGTGCGGAGCCGGGATCTTCGGGGGAAACATGGTGCGGAACAAATGAGAACGGAGATTTTTCTGACATGGCCCCGATCTTAGCAAGCCGAATGACTTGCGAGAGCCTTTGTCGTTTTGACGCCGCAATCGGTTTCATGACTGACCTAAGCGTCGCGAGCCCGTTAACTGAGCCGCCTAATAATCGTCCCAACGCGCGTCTCGGCAAACCGAATCGACGCTCGCAATCTCCACAGGTGCTGCCGACTCGGCAGCGAGACCTCGCTGCAGCCAGCCTACGTCATGCCACGCGCCGAACTTGTAGCCCGCTTCGTGAAACGTACCCACCGTTTTAAAGTCCATCGACTCATGCAAGAAAACGCTCGCTTGGTTTGGAAGTGTGATTCCCGCGTAGGCCCGGCGATAACCTTGATTCGACAACAACTCAAAAAGAGCGCTGTAGAGGCGGCGGCCAAGGCCAAGGCGGTGAAAGGTTTGTGCGATATAGACCGACACCTCCGCTGACCAGCGGTAGGCGGCCCGGGTTCGAAACGCCGCGCCGTACGCATAGCCGACAACCGCTCCTTCGGTTTCAGCGACGAGCCACGGATGGGTGGCCAACGTTGCGCGGATCCGCTTTGCCATTTCATCTGTGCTCGGTGGAATCATCTCAAACGAAAAAGCCGTGTCGGCGACGAACGGCGCGTACACAGCCGTAACCCCTTCGGCGTCGAACTCGGTGGCAAGGCGAATGGAGACAGTCATTGGATCCCTCGAAAAACGTCCGGTGCGATCATAACTCGCTATTTTCTATCTATGACACTCGCACCGACGCTAGCCACCAACTCCCTCTCATCATTCAAGGCGTCCTTCGGTCGCGCCCTCTTGCTCGCTTCGGTGGGATCATTTGTCATCGCGGCCCCGGCTGTGCACGCTCAAGCTCAGGGTGGCAGTGTCAAACCCGGCATCAACGACAAGTTTCTTTCCGAAGCACTCGACGTCAAAGAGTGGACGGGAAAATTTGAAGGTGAATCGCGGCAAATCTACACCCACCGTAAAGCGATCGTGGACGCGCTCAAGCTCGAAGACAAACAACGGATCGCCGACGTCGGCGCGGGTACCGGCTTCTTCAGTGAACTCTTATCTGACGCAGTCGGCGAAAACGGCCAAATATGGGCGCTCGAAATTTCGCCGAACTTCGTCGAGCACATGAAGCAGCGCTTTGAAAAAGCCGGGCTCAAGAACATCGAAGTCGTCGAGAATACCGACAGAACTACGGGTCTTGCCGAAAGTTCGATCGACCTCGCGTTTATCTGCGATGTCTACCACCACTTCGAGTATCCCGACGAAATCTTAAACAACCTCAAGTACGTGTTACGTGGCCGTGGGAGTTTGGTGGTGGTTGACTTTCACAGGGAAGCAGGAAAGAGCGAAGACTGGGTATTCGAGCACGTCCGCGCAAGTCAAGACGTTTTTCGAAAAGAGATTGAAAGCGCGGGCTTCGTCTTCGTCGAGGAAGTGAAGATCAAAGGGCTCGACGACAATTACATCATGCGGTTTCGCAACCGCTAGTCCGAACTCGGTAGCGCAAACGCGACAACGTGATCTCCGAGTTTCGTTTGCATGAGCGCATGACCACCCGCTGCGATCACGACGTACTGCTTCGACGTTTTGCTCGTGCGATACGTCAAAGGTGTCGCCTGCCCACCAGCAGGGAGGCGCCCCTTCCAGAGTTCTTCACCGGTCTCGGAGTCGAACGCGCGAAGATAGTCGTCCATGGCTGCGCCGATGAACGCAACGCCGCCGGCAGTTGTGATCGGCCCGCCCTGATTCGGCACTCCAAGTCCCCAGGCAAACGGAACCGGGGCGAGGTCCTCGGTGGTTCCGAGTGGCACTTCCCAACGCACTTCCCCCGTCGTGTAGTCGATCCCCACGAGCGTGCCCCACGGTGGGGGGCTACACGGGATGCCGAGCGGGGACACCAAAAAGTCACGCCGCACCCCGTATGGGGTACCGAGTTGCAGTTCGTTCGCCGGGTCGTCGCCCTTTGCCATCGCGACCGCAGCCTCTTCGTCGGCTTCTTTGCGCGGGACCAATTCGAGCACCGCCGCGACGCGGCTCGTGTTCACCACCATGAGGCCGCGAGGCGCATCGACGGAAACACTGCCCCAGTTCGTCCCCCCGAAGTAGCTGGGGTACTGCAGCCAGCCTTCGGTCGTCGGTGGCGTAAACGGTCCGCTATACGAAAGCGCCGCAATTTTCTCACGACACTTACCGCGATCCCACGGCGTAAGCCCCCAAGCGTCATCAGGACTCAAGCTGTGAGGATGAAGCGGGCGCGGAAGCGTTGGAATGGGCTGTGTCGGCGACAACGTATCCGAAGCAACGCCGGTCACTTCAACTTTGCGCTCTTCGATGGGATAGATCGGTTCTCCGGTTTCGCGATTCAGATAGAACAGATGTCCGAGCTTGGTCGCCTGCACGAGCGCGGGGATCGGGCTGCCATCTCCTGGATGCTCGAACAGTACAGGCTGCGCGGGTACGTCGTAGTCCCACACATCGTGGCGAACAGTCTGAAAGTGCCATCTCACCTCACCCGTCGCCGCGTCGAGGGCGACCACCGAGCTCGAGTAGTAGTCGAGCCCTTCACGCTGACCGCCGTAATAGTCGGGCGCCGTGTTGCCTGTCGGAACGAAAACAAGGCCGCGCTCTTCATCAACCGAGAGCACAGACCACGCATTGGTCGTTCCTCGGCGATAACGAACCACCTCCCCCGTTTCGTCCGTGGACTCGATGAACGTTTCGCCTGGCGGCAGCGGGTCCCAAATCCACAGCTAGTCACCAGAGTGCGCATCGTAGGCCCGCACCACACCGCCGGGCGCGTCGGTGCGAATGTTGTCGAGTACGAGTGCGCCGGTGACCAGCATGCCATCGATGATGGCCGGCGGAGACGTCACGCCATATTCACCCGGGTAGCGGTTGCCGATGCCAGCAGCGAGATCAATCGCACCATCTTTGCCAAAACCACCACACCGCCTGCCGGTAGCTGCGTCGAGGGCAATCATCCGCGCGTCGAGCGTGCCCATGAAGATCTTTTCACGACAGCTTTCGCCTATCGCCACATTGGGATCGACCCAGTGCGACACACCGCGGCACGTAATGATGTACATCCCCGCGGTATCAACCTTGGCGTCGAACACCCACCGCTCTTCTCCTGTATTGGGATCGAGGGCAACGACCTTATTGCGCGGCGTGCAAATGTAGAGCGTGTCGTCTACGAGGATCGGTGTGTTCTGGAAGGCGGTTCCAAGTTCGGTTTCGCTTCCGTCATCGACATCGCCCGTGTTGTACACCCATGCGATTTCTAGGGCGTCCACATTGTCGCGATTAATTTGCGTGAGCGGCGAATATCGCGACCCCGCACTGTCGGCGCCGTAGGCTGACCATTGCCCGGTGGGGCCCGAATAGTCGACAACCACCGCTTCGCCGCAGCCCAGCTGAGAGAGCACGGCCAACGCCATCACGCCCCAGACCCGACCCACATCAAGAGGAGACATTCCGCCTCCAACACGCGTACTTGAATTCATAGCGGTGAACGATATACGTTGACTCCACGCCGAGCCAACAACGGAAGCTCGCGTACCACGCACCTGCCGCGGAAAGCGAAGTGCGACCTCCAGCCTCAAAAACCTGAGTCGTGATGGGCGTGTTGCAATCCACGAGCACCAGTCCGCGCGAACTCCACCCGCACGATTCGTCTTCGAACGAGGAAGACTTACCTACGCACCGCCGATGATATGCTTTTCGTCCAAAGTCGTTGGCTTTCGCTCCAACACCAGGGACAGCACCTGGAAACCATCGGCTGCGACGTGCAGCTCGTAGTTTTCAATGAGTGCTGCCTTCATCGCGGCGCGGTGTTCGAGATCTTTCTGGACGATCAACACATAGGGGCTTCCAGCAGTCTTGGCCGCGACGGAGTTACCCTTCATGCTGGCCCGCCAGCGGAGTGAATGTGACTCGAGCTGAGGGCCACGTTGCAGAACCCCTATGCTAGGTGGCCATCCCAATGCAGAATAAAATCCAAACCGACACGCCACACGACTCGCCGGTAATTGCCTGGCTTTGGGTGTTGTTCTTTACGTTGTTTGTGATGGTGATGCTTGGTGGAATCACCCGGCTGACGGGCTCAGGTCTATCCATGGTTGATTGGCGGCCGCTCATGGGCATTCTTCCGCCGATGAACGACGAAGAATGGAACGCTGTCTTTGCTGCCTACAAGGCTTCGCCGCAGTTCGCCTTGGTCAACACGTGGATGGAATTTGGAGACTTCAAGAAGATCTTCTTCTGGGAATACGCACACCGACTCATGGGGCGCTTGATCGGAGTCGTAGCTTTCGTTCCGTGGGTCTACTTCGTGCTTCGAGGCAAAATCGCGTCCTGGCTTTCGGTCCGCGTTGTCGTCGCCATCGTGCTCGGCGGGGCCCAGGGTCTCCTTGGTTGGTTCATGGTACAGAGCGGGCTCGTCGACCGACCGGAAGTAAGCCACTTCCGCCTGGCGGCGCATTTACTTCTAGCTTTCTTCATCGCGCAGTGGGTCCTCCTTACATTGTTCGATCTTCATTGGGGTCGCGTTCGACTGACACACAACCGCGAGAGTCGGTGGATGCTGGGCATCATGGCCACGCTTGCGGTGCAGATTCTCTACGGTGCCTTTATGGCGGGCACTCACGCGGGCCTGCTCTTCCCAACGTTTCCCGACATGAATGGCGGCTACGCGCCATCGCAGTTCTTCCCGTTGGCCACGGTTACGGAAAACCTTCTATACAGCCCCATCGCGATTCACTACACCCATCGATTTCTGGGCTTTGCTCTCGTGGGCCTTGCTGCTGGAGTTCTCTTTGCGATGCGAAACACCCGCTTGACGCCGGGGTGGAGCAAAGCTCAGTTTGCAGCGGTGATGTTGTTTCAGTTCGTTCTCGGCGCATTCACAGCCCTGTATCAAGCAACCCTTTCCCTTGCAATTTTGCATCAAGCCGGTGCATTGGTACTGGCTTGTAGCGTGACGCTACTTGCACACCGAAGCGCGGGGTCGGTTTTCGAATCAATCACCGCGCCAAGCGACGGCGGAGCGGACTAATATCTCGTTCCGCGCGAACAACTCGCATGCGGCCAAACAGATCAGTCGGAGTTTGCTAAGCCATGCCCCCAGTTTCAATCATCGGCACGTACCAATCGGACTTTGCACGCACGCTCAAGCGGGAAGGGATGGAGATCGCGGACCTCGTTCGTGAGGTCGCAGAACAAACCCTCGCGAACGCAAACGTTGACGCGACGCAAATCGAAACGATCCACGTAGGCAATGCATTCGGCCAGCTCTACACCGGCCAAGGTCATCTTGGCGCCATGCCCGCAACGGTCATCCCTGAACTCTGGGGCGTCCCGGCGATGCGCCACGAAGCCGCTTGCGCGTCAGGTTCGCTCGCCGTCCTCGCCGCAAGTGCTGAGATCGAAGCGGGCCGTTACGACTGCGCACTCGTACTTGGTGTCGAACAAGAGAAGACGATGCCAGGTGCACAAGCTGCACAAACCCAAGAAGCCGCAGCGTGGGTTGGTCACGAAACGGGCTCCGATGAACCCATTTGGGCATGCATGTTTGATCAAGTCGCAAGTGAGTACGACAAGCGGTTCGGGATCGACGAAGTCCATTTACACGCCATCGGCAAACTCAACCTCGAAAACGCACGGACCAACCCCAACGCACAAACCCGCGATTGGAAATTGGGCCCCGACAGCTTTGGCCTTAACGACGAAGTGAACCCGCAGGTCGCGGGTCGGCTGCGACGAAATGATTGCTGCCAAATCACCGATGGCGGCGCAGGGGTCGTTTTGGTGTCGGACCGGTGGCTCGATCAGCACCGACCGCAGCAACCTACCGCGCGTATCACCGGCTGGGGCCACCAAACCGTCGGGCTCCCGATGGAGCAAAAGCTTACGCGCAGCAATGATGGGCCGTATGTGATGCCCCATGTTCGAAAAGCCATCACCGACGCGTTTGCGCGGGCCGGTATCGCAGACGTCACGGCTCTCGACGCAATTGAAACCCACGACTGCATGACCCCCTCCGAATACATGGCGATCGATCACTTCGGCATTACGGCGCCGGGCGAAAGTTTTAAGGCGATTGAGAGCGGCGCACTCGAACGCGGAGGGGCGATCCCGATGAATCCGAGCGGCGGCCTGATCGGCGGTGGCCATCCAGTTGGCGCCACGGGCATTCGCATGTTGGTAGACGCGACCGCACAAGTGACGGAACGCGCAGACGGTTATCAGATCGACGGCGCCGAGCGTGTTGCGACACTCAATATCGGCGGGAGTACAGCGACCACGGTAAGTTTCGTCGTCGAGCGCTCGTAATACCCCGTCACATTCAAGCCCGCACAAACGCGAGTATGGGTCGAGAAGTCGGTTTCGTATAAACGATCGCGGCACGCAGAATTCAACAAATGGCAAGGGAGAAACAATGGGACGTCTCAACGGGAAGGTGGCAGTCATTACGGGCGGCGCACGCGGCCAAGGTGCGGCAGAGGCGCGACGCTTCGTTGCCGAGGGCGCGCAGGTCGTCATTACCGATATCCTCGATTCCGAGGGCAAAGAGATCGCGGCATCCCTCGGTGCAAACGCCATCTACTGCTCCCACGACGTGCGACATGAAGACTCATGGGCGGAAGTTGTCGCCGCAGCACAGTCGGCGTTCGGCAAGCTCAATGTCTTGGTCAACAATGCGGGCATTCTTCACATGGCGCCGATCCTCGAAACCTCGCTCGAAGACTACATGCGGGTCGTGGAGACGAACCAGGTCAGTTGCTTCCTGGGAATGAAGGCTGTGGCCCCGGCGATGCAAACTGCCGGTAGCGGCTCGATCGTCAACATCTCATCGATCGCGGGCATGACTGGGACGCCCGGCCTGGTTGCCTACACCGCGAGCAAGTTTGCGATGCGGGGCATGACGAAGGTTGCCGCACTCGAATTCGGCCCGATGGGGATCCGCGTCAACTCGATTCACCCCGGCGGTGTGGCGACACCTATGGTCGGCATTGACGACGTCAACGATGACACCCTCGCCGCGATGGCGGGCTTCGGCTCCATTCCGATCCAACGCATCGGCACGCCCGAAGAAATGGCAAACCTCGCCCTCTTCCTCGCATCGGACGAATCGTCGTACTGCACCGGTTCTGAGTTCATCGCGGACGGCGGCCTCCTCGCCGGCCCCGTCTCGATCCCACAGTCCGATTAGGATTTGAACAGTTCATTCTCGGTGTCGTTAAAGAAGCCGTGGGTCTTAATCAGATCCGCAACTTCTTCCGGCACATGATTTCTATTCAGGATCGCCACCACTGATTTGCTCGAACAACTTCCTCGAGAAAATCCTCAGGCATTCGCTGTTATAGCCCTCGAGTTCACGAATCACGTCTAGGCTCACCTTCGGAATCGGGCGGAACTTTCCGCGCCCGAAGAGGGCGAGAAAGCAAGCGCCGTAAATGAGAATCACACCGACGATGCCCAACCCCTCTTGTTGCAATGTGGCTTCGGACTTTTCCATGAGCAGGATGAGCCGCGCCTAAAAAGACGGACCTTCGACAACGGTGCCCTGCAACACGGCGAGATCATCAATCGCGACCTGAACCGTGCGCCCGTCACTGGTAACGCGATAGTGCGGCGCCGTATTCAGCCCCCCAGCTTCGCCACCCGTCGCATATGGAAGACGCACGCGATAGCGACCCTTCGCGTCACTCAGGCCCACCGCTTCGACTTGGGTTTCGCGGCCCAGATTTGTGGTCAAGGCAAGCGTCGCCTTCACGAGACTGCCCGCGGGCGCGGTCCCCACAAGTTCCGCGCCGGGAACGAATTCGAAGATCTTATAGGAAGGAAGCCTGAGACCTCGGTGCGGGCGCACTTCATGAACCAGCCGATAGCGGCCGAGTCGAGAGCCGTCTCTTTCGAATAGGGTCTTGGCCATTGAACGTGATTCGGACATCGACCGGATCACCACGTATCGTACTTTCAGCGCTTCAAGGATCTTCTCCGCACGCTCGGGGGCGGCGCCGAAGAAGCTGCGCGCCAACAGAAAGTGTTCCTGGCCGAGATCGTCTCCAAAGTTTCCCATCACTGCGGGGCGGCGCGCCGAGTATGAAATAAAGTGCCCCTCTCCCCATCGCGCCATCACGCCGTATTCAGGTGCTCCTTCTTCGTTTACGAAGCTCCGCGTGGGCGGGGTGTTTTTGCGAAGCCAACTCGTCATTTCTGCGCGCAAGATGTTCGCCTCAATGCGGAGGTTGCGAACGGGAGGCGAGCCCTCGTTGCCTTGCATCGCGCCGCGCAGTTCTGCCCGATAAACCCCAAAGCACGGCCAGAGGAGAGCCAGTGCCAGCAGTATTGTCGAAATCGCCGCCACAGCGGGCGCTCCTTTCAAACGCGAACGGATAAGGTCATGAGTTCGCACGAGAGTAATTCCGAACGCGATCGCGAGCGGGACCGACAACGTGTTGAAGAACCGCTTCTGCAACAACGTAAAACCGAACAACACCACAGCCCACAGAAGAAAGGCGTAGAGAGGTGCGTGCTTTTCGGTACCGCGCCATGCGAGTGCACAGGCCAAGACAACAATCGGAAATAGGTAGAAGAAGTACGAGAGTCTCGAACTCGCGATGTCTGTCGTGAACTTCCCATGCAGTACAAATAACGGGACCGATTCGCCCACCAATGCCTGAAAAGAATCCGTCTTGCCCAGCCACTGGGCAGATTCGTAAAAGCTTGCGCCGAGTTCTGGCAAGAACACGGCACTGAGTGCAATCAGCAAGGCCCCAACAACGGCCGCGATGCCGACGCGCGTCGCGCCAGTGGCGCCCGATGCCCGAGCAAAGGCTTGCGCCGAAATTAGAGCAAACAGAAAAGACGCGGCGAACCACCACGGCTGAAAGTTCGACAAGACGACCGCGCTGTAGGGCCCCCACTGTGGCCATTCGTTGCCAAGACTTAGCGGCACGATCGCCAAGAAGGCCACGATGCTTGATCGCATAATGCAGTGGATCGCGCGCTTACGCGCTGCAGGCGTTCCCCCAAAGAGCGCGACGCCAAGCAGCGGCCCCTGCGCGAGAGCGACATACAAAATGCCGCCCGGCCAGATTGCCAAGTTCAACGCTTGAAGCAGCCCGAGCCCCACATCCCTGCGTAAAAATGCGGCTTCAGCTTCTGGCGGGTCGACACAAGCTTTTACAACCCCCATCGTACTGCCGAGTAAAAGTGTCGCGGTGAAAGCAACTGCAGCGTGATGGTCGAGAAACCCAATTTGCGAATACCAAAAATGCGCGGGCAAAACCGCGAGCACGAGCGAAGCTCCAACAGCCTCTCGGGCCCCGAAGTGCGTCGCGACAATTCGAAACACAGCCCATACCGTAAGTGCGCCCAACGCGGGAGGCACCCAAGCCAAGAACGATTCGTAACTTGGCTCCGCCCCCACTTCGTAAAATGGCCAGACAAGAAGCGCGAGTAACCAGTCCAACGTCTGGGGCCAGATTGCCTTCGCACCACTTGGGAAGTTCAAGTAAGGGTCGTGGTCGAGGGTGCCGGGAAAAGAAGCGAGGTTGTACGCGATGCGGCGAAGGTGATAGTACGAGTCGCTATCGGTGAAATAGATATGCCCGTCGATGAAGACGTTGCGCACGGGCAGGACTCGAACGACCCAAGCCAGTAGCCCGACCGAGGCCACAGCCGCCCACTGCCAAGCGCGCGAATGCAGCGGTCCGCGGGCTTCGTCATCTTTCACGCTTGTCATCGCATCCATTGCGCCCGCAAACCCCGGGGAATTGTGTCGGTTGGAAGCCCCTGTCTCGTGTTCCAATGTTATACTTGATTGTCGCAGACGTAGGTTTGGAGCAGCAATGGATCGAAGGTTCTTTGAGTCAGAAACCAACTTTGAGGCAGAGACGCAACATCGGTCTTTCGCTGACAACGTTCGCGGACAACCGGACCGCGAAAGCGTTGCCCCCCGCACCTCCGGCCAAGCACTCGAGAATGAACCCAAGCGGCGCAGCCCTCGGCTCAGCCACCTGGGTATTCTGGTGCTCGACTTTTTGCCTATCACCGAACAGGCGCGGGCCGACGGCAGGCTTTCGGAACACGCCCGCGACTTGCTCGCGCAGATGCCGGTCGAACACACCGAGTTTCTTGTCTGCAAAGGCGGACTGTGCATCCCGACCGACGGCATGCTTCGCGTCGAAAGTTACCACGGCGCCGACTATGTGATTGGCCACTCGACCTGGGAACGCTGCTGTTCTCGTGCCCACGCGAAGCGACGGCTCGCAACCCGGATCGCGGAGATCGATCCTCACGACCTCGCGAACGAAGCCATCGACGCCGATTATCCTGGCGATCCCGCCGAACACGCTGATCGCTGATCGACCGCGCGCCAATTGCGTGGCGCTCACTTGCTCACGACTTATTTTCGCAATCTAATATGCGAAAATTTCATAAAAACGTTATAGCCTAGGCCATAATGCGAATAACTATGCCATATTATTAAACACTTAAGAGTTGCAACTAATACGTGGTTTCCGCCAAGAGGCAGGGCCACCGAAAGGATGAGCGTTATGGCGGCGAAGGGCTCGAGCAGTGGGAATAAATTCTGGACGAAGATGCTTTCCGCGCAAAAGGTAAAGCGCATTCTCGAAAAACGCGGCTTCGACCCAGAGTCGTTTCGCAAGAATTACGAGAGCGACACCAACCGGGGTCCGCGCCGGGCCTCTCGCCCTTCAGACAAAGAAGTGAATTCGGTTGAAGCCTTTTTGAAGACCGGCGACTACCCGGGATTGATGACTTCGCTTGGAACGAAGAGTCGACCCAAGGCCGACGCGGCGATCAGGCGCGTGGTCGCATGGAAGGGTCAAAGCGGAGTGGATACCAAGCGCCGCAAGTCGTAAACCGAAGTGGCAATGCGCAGTACGAATGACAGTGGAAATGGCCTTGCGCGAACGCCTTAGACGAAAGCGCCTACTGAGGCGCGAAGTGATCCTTCAGATAATCGATGATGTGCGCAGACTCGTGCATCCAGACCACTTCGCCGTCTCCACCTTCGATGCGTAGGCAAGGCACCATCTGGCTTCCGGTCGCGTTCACGAGATCTTGGAGATGCTCGCGGCTTTGGCTCACGTCGCGCGATTCAACGTCTTGGTCGAGCGACGACAGAAAACTCCGAACCCGCCGACAAAATGGGCAGCTCGAAAATTCGTAGAGAGATAGTTTCTGTTCGGTGTCACTCATTGGGCTCATTGTCCGATCGTTTGTATTTCAGTTGGCAATCTAGCAGTCCGCTTCAACCCGGCCCGCCTGCCCGCCGCCCATTATCGAAGTTAGACCTTTGATCCCGGAAAGAGAAGCACGCCATACCCGGTCACTTAGTTCCCCTTATCGGTCTGTCACAGCGGCGAATAAGCGTGTCGGCCCTCAGTCGAAAACGTCGGAATTCCGACCGCAACGGCCCGAGGGTGCCACGCATTGTGGCGTGCCGAAAAAATTTAAGTAGCTGTTATTAAAGGAGAAAACTCTAAAGTGGCGTAAAAGTATCGGAATCGGCACGTCCGCTGCATTGGTATCGGTCATGACAATGTCCAGCGACGCGCCCTACGCCACCCATGACCAACATCCCGAACTCGTCGAGCAGCTGCTCACTCATCACACCGAGCAGACCTTCTCATTTCTAGAACTCGTCCTCTATGCGACCGAGTTCAGCGAAGACGAGATGGAAGTTGCAGACCTCGTCGATGCAATGTTTGACAGCGATTCGTTTCCACTCCACGACATGCGCGACGACCAAATCGCCATCGCGTAGCGACAGCTTGGCGGCCCAGTCGGGTCGACGCGAGGTCTCAAGCTCGTGGTGTTACACTCACCCCACGGGGCTGAATGAACGACGCAATCCGTCGGGGCGTCACTCCTAGTACGACGAGAGACCGTCGACCATGAAACAGGGATCGCAGCGCATCGAACCCGACACGCACGCATTCTTCGGGGTCCTGACCCGGCGAGACTTGTTCAGCGGACTGCTAGTCTCACGTCGCGACTGGCTTCGAGTTGGTGTCAGTTGGTAGGTACCCGTTACTCGCGCCCAGCTGCGATGCATTCGTAGCGCGAGGCAGGAGTCTCGACATTTCCGATCATCGCCCGCCTGGCCGCATTCTATATCACTACCTCGCCCGCGAGCTCGTTGGCCCGACGGTCTTCTCGCTGCTCGGGCTCACGACCGTTGTGCTCACGAAAGAATTGCTCGGCTACTCGGATCTCGTGATCAACCGCGGTCTCGGCGCCGACGCCGTGCTCCAGATCGCATTCTTTCATGTCGTCCCACTGATGACGCTGGTCTTTCCCCTTGCAGTCTTGTTGGGGGTTCTCGTTGCGCTCGGACGTTTAGGTGCAGACCTCGAAATTCTGGTGCTCGAAACTCTCGGCGTTCGTGCCACGAGACTCGCCGAACCGATCGGTGTTTTTGCGCTGGTGATGGCACTCGTATGTTTGTGGCTTTCCCTCGTCGCATCACCTTGGGCGAGTCGCTCCCTCGACGAAGCCTTGGCCGCGCTTTCACGAGAGAACCCCGCCGCGCAAATGCGCGCGGGCAAGATCAATCGTTTCGGCGCCTGGCGTCTGGAAGCCCGAGAAGTTTCCGCCCGTGGCGACACGATGAAGAACGTGCTGCTTTGGATGCCCGATCTCGGCGACACCATATTTGCGACGTCGGGAACCCTCACCGCAAATGCCGATGGCGGCATCGACATGACCCTAAACGACGGACGCGTGATCTTGGAACCCAAGGAAGGTCCACGTCACATCGAATTCGCATCTCTCGATGCGACGCTTCCGAACAGCGACAAACCCATCGAGCGAAACGACGACGACACACTCACCGGCTTCACCATGGCCGCACTTCAAGTGGAAGCCGAACACGAAGTTGCAACAGGCAAGCGCTATCCCGACGCCCTCGTGGAATGGCACCGTCGACTCAGCACGCCCGTCACCGCTTTGATTTTTGGGCTGATCGCGATCCCGCTGTTTCTCACTCGCAAAGAATATTCTCGCTCAGCGGGTGGGATCTGGGGCCTTGGAACCATCATCGTGTACTTCGGCCTCGTCCAACTCGGCGACGGACTGATCCAAGACCAAACGCTAAGTGCGGCGGTCGGCGTTTGGCTCCCCAACGTGATCGTGGGTGCGGTCGGGGTTTGGCTGTTTTCGACGATCGCGAGCAAGGGAGTGTTCGGACGCGAAGTGGACCGTCAGCGCGGCGCGCAGAGCAAGCGTCGCGAACGCAATTTCCGCGGTGCCCGCCGCTGGGCGCTACCCCGTTACGTCGCCGGGCGCTTCTTGCAGTACGCCCTGCTGGCGTTCGGTGTATTGCTTTCGGCGTATTTGTTGATCGACATCCTCGAACGCCTCAGTTGGTTTGCGAAATACGAAGCGACGGGGATGGAAGTGGTTCGCTTTTATGGCGCGCGAATCCCGCTGCTGGCGTCTCGGGTGATCCCGATGTCGCTGCTCGTCGGAACCGCACTCACCGCAAGCCATCTCGCGGTACAGGGTGAATTGATGGGCATGCGGGCATGCGGCATCCCCGCTTCGCGGGCGATGTTCCCGGTGCTTGTGATCTGCGTCGCAATGATCCCGCTCTACTTCTTGCTCAACAACGAAGTCATCCCTCGCGCCGCCGCAAAGCAAGACGAGATCAAGCAGAACGAAATCAAACAGCGCAACAAGTCAAAATCAACCCGCACCGCGAAAACATCAGAACGGCCCCCTGTTTGGTACAGGGTGAGCGGTCAGCTGTATCAGGTTGGACGCCTCGACGCGAAAGGCGGCGAAGCTGAAGAGATCGCGATCTACGATCTCGAGAAGAACGGCTTGCCCGTACGACGCACATTCGCCGACTCGGCGCGCTATATCGGCAAAGGAAACTGGCGCCTCAACAATGCGCGCAACTTCGAATTCGTGGGCGACCGCTTCTACGAAACCGAAGCCATTGAGTTTGCAAAGCTAGGCAAAGAGTTGCCTGCGCAAATCGACACCATGCACTTCAGCATTGCCCAGTTGCGCGCCGAAATTCAGGAAGTCGAAGCCAACGACCTGGATGCCACCGCGCTCGAGGTTGATTACTACGGCAAGCTTGCGTCGCCACTCATGTGCATCGTGCTCCCCGCGATCGTTCTGTTTTTTGCGGTGATGGGGCCGCCCTTCCCTAGCTCCTCCACCACGTTGTTCGTGAGCGGCGTCTTGGGCATCGGCTCCGTTCTCTTAAGCGGAACGGGTGCATCACTTGGGTATGGCGGTGCAATTTCGCCGATGGTGGCAGGCTGGGGGCCAGCCCTGTTCTTAGCCATCATTGCCGCCATACTTGCGGCCAGAGTTGGCGGCCAAGGTTTTGGGAAGCGCACGTAATCGGTCGAGCCTGTGTAGTGGGTACGCGTTTTGGGTCGGCGGCAACTTCAGGAAAGGAAACAGCATGCTTGACGAGAGTGTTTGGGATCGGACCGCCATTGGCATCAACAAAAGCGAGCTGTTGAGTCCCGCGGCGTACAACGTTGCCATCGGGATGGTTCTGTTTTGGGGCTTCGGCGTAAACTTCTACATGGTGCAAAACATCCCGCCCGAAGCCGCAATGCAGTTTGGGGTCTGGCCCTTCATCATCGGCTACATGGCGTGCTGTTTCGCGGGCGTCATGATGTACTCACGCTCGGACAACCCGGCGATCAGCTTCGTTGGCTACAACCTAGTCGTGCTGCCGTTCGGGCTGGTCATCAACACCATTGTCGCGGGTTACAGCCCTGGCGTCGTGCTTGAAGCGATTCGAGTCACGGCCGGCGTAACGATCGTCATGATGTGCCTCGGCAGCATGTATCCCGCGTTCTTTCAGCGTATCTCCGGCGCGCTCACCATGGCGCTGCTCGGCGTCATCATCGTCGAGATGGTGGGATACTTCTTCTTCGACTTTCATCACGGGATCATGGACTGGGCCGTGGCGGCGATTTTCTGCGGATACATCGGCTACGACTGGGGGCGGGCAAACCAGATCCCCAAGACGTTGGACAATGCCATCGACAGCGCGGCCGCGATCTACATGGACGTGATCAACTTATTCTTGCGGGTACTGCGCATCATGGGCCGCCGCTAAGAGTCTGCACCGCAAAAGGTATGCGTGGCCCGGTGTGGAGACACACTCTATGGCAAGGCGCAAAAGCGCCGCTCGTCGCTGGCGACAGCTAGCTTTCGCAACGCAGGTAGCGGCATTGGATCCGCGTTTGGGCGGGTGCGCCTTCTGTCGCGCGGACTCCTAGGCCGAACGACTAAACAACAGCGCGCAACGCTTTTCCATTTTCGACCCGGTAGATTCGATCGGCAATGTTGGCAAGCTGAGTCTGGTGGGAGACCGCAAGGATCGTCACCGTGCCTCGGAGGTCGAGCATCGTCTTCCAGAGGCTCGCTTCGGTCTCGGGGTCGAGGGCGGTTGTAGCCTCATCGAGAACAAGCAATGCGGGTTTGTGAATGAGCGCGCGTGCGATTGCGATGCGCTGCCTCTGCCCCCCTGAGAGCATCGCACCCCGTTCGCCTACGCGGGTGTCGACGCCGTCGGGCAGCTTCAAAATGAACTCCCACGCACCTGCAGCACGCAGCGCCGCTTCGACGTCGGCATCGCCGAGCCCGTCCTCACCGAGCGTCACGTTCACCCGGATCGTGTCGTTTATGAGAAACATTTCTTGGGGCACGTACCCAATTCGTTCCCGCCAGGCACGCTTGCTCACTTGGTCGAGGGGAACGCCATCGATCGCGACCGTCCCCGAATCGGCTTCCACCAAGCCGATCACCAGATCGCTAATCGTTGTCTTGCCCGAGCCTGACGGCCCGACCAGCGCGGTGATCTCTCCGGCTGGAATTTCGAGCGACGCCTCGTCGAAGACAACCTGGTCGCCGTACTGAAGCGAAATGGCATCCAGGCTGATCTGCTGCTCAAGCACCGGTGCTTGCTCACCTGTGTCGACTTCGCTTTCGACGAGGGTTTGCGCGATGGTTTTTTCGATCGCCCAGTACGCGCTTTCTTGCGTCGTGAGATTTTGATACTGCCGCTGTGCTCGGGCGAGTTGGGTGAGCAAGCGCACAAATACGAAACCCAAGACAAGCAACCGTGAGGGCGGCAGCGCGAGGTAAACCATGCAGAAGCCGAACACGAACACCAGACACGTGGCAATGATCGGTTCTTGCACCGCAGCCAATGCTTCGGTCGCGAGCACTTTGCGCTGCAGGGCGCGGTTCAATTTGGCGGTGTCTTCCGAAAGCAGCGGAGCAATTTGATTCTCTCGAGACATCGCCTTCACCGGCTTGAGCGCCTGCAAGGTATCGGACAGTCGGTTGATCAAGTTCCGCATTAGAACGGTTTGCTTGTTACCCGCCTTTCGCGTCGAGCGCACGAGTGGCGCAAGAAGCATCATGCCGACGGCCGAGGAAACGAAAGCAGCCACCATCGCTTCCCAAGAAATCAAAAACGCAACGACCGTATAGAAGAAACTATTGATGAGTAGTGAGAGCACCGTCGTCGCGTAGAGGTACGCCGTTGCTGAGCGTTCAGATTCAGTCGAGAAAGCGTTGGTCATGATGCCCATGCGCTGATCAACGAAGTAGCGCCACCGCGCACTCATCAATGCTTCTAACAAGCGCAAACGTAAATCGGTTGCAGACTGCGCGACCGTGTAACCCACCTGCCTCTTCGCGGCGATGACCAGCCCCGCTTTCACGATCAACGTCGAAAGCAGAACGATGGCCAGATTCGTAAGCGTGACTTCGATCCCCATGCTTGTGAACAGGTCTGCGACACGACGTTCAATATCTGTTTCACCGCCAAGCTCTGCCGCATCGGTGCCGGCCTGTTGGCGCAACACAAGTGCGAACAGCGGCAACATCGCGCCAATACCGACGCCTTCGGCCAAGGCGGCAAAGATCAGCCCCAGCACCATGAGCGCACTCGATATCGGGTAGTTGCGAGCGAAGACGAAAAACAGATGCATGATGAAAGGCGCATACTAGAGCGGTCCAATCTTGATTGCACTGAGGTCCTCTCCATCAATTCAACGCCGATTGACCATGCAAAGCGTGGGTCAAGCACCGAAAAGACACCCTTCCCCCCGCCCTCCCCCCTGGGGAGCCGTTGTCAATTCTTTCACGACTCACGATGCTTCGAAGATCGACCGCACCGAGTTGTCACTCGCGCTTCGCGAGGGCAACGTTCAACTTCGATCAACACGCGCGAAGCGAAACAACCCACGGGAGTACCCAGAGTGCGAATCGCATCGATTGAAATTGGAAACGGAGCCCCGCTCGCACTGATCGCGGGCCTAAACGTCTTGGAAAGCAAAGCGCAAACCCTCGACGCCGCGCGACGCGCCCGCGCGATCGCCAAACGCCATGACCTGCCGCTCATCTTCAAAGCGTCATTCGACAAAGCCAACCGGTCCAAAGTATCGGCGTATCGCGGGCCAGGCATCGATGCCGGACTCGAGATCCTCGACGCGGTCAAGCGCGCAACCGACTTGCCCATCATCACTGATGTCCACGAACCCGAACAAGCGAAGCTCGCCAGTAAAGTCGTCGACTGCTTGCAAGTGCCCGCGTTCTTGTGTCGACAAACCGACTTACTTGCAGCGTGTGCCGCGACAGGGCTACCCGTGAACGTCAAGAAGGGACAGTTCATAGCACCGGCAAACATGCAAGCCGTCGTCGAGAAACTTTCGCACTTCGGTTGCGACAACGTGTTACTCACCGATCGCGGCACCCAGTTCGGATACAACGACCTCGTTGCCGACATGTCGTCACTCGTGGTGATGCGCAACTTC
>JASDVE010000074.1:19712-36897 GCA_041891195.1 Myxococcota bacterium
GCTTCGATGCAACCCATGCGGTGCAACAACCCGGTGCACTCGACGGCGCTTCGGGTGGACGTCGCGAAATTGTCGCACCGCTTGCACGCGCTGCGGTTGCCGTTGGAATTGACGTGCTTTTCCTTGAAGCACACTCGGCCCCGGCATCTGCACCCGTCGACGGACCCAGCCAAATCACTTTTGACGAACTCGATTCACTCCTTGGCACGGTCTGCTTACTCGACAAAGTTGTTCGAGATTCAGATCAAAGCGGATCACCGCCACCCCACGGGGTTTGACCGCGAACGTGACCGTAAGCACCTGTGCATGAATGGTTCTAGGCCTGAAATTCAGATACAGTTGCCGCCGTTCGCGATTCGCCGACGCGATTTCCATCGCCTTGAAAAATTTTGGGTGTTCGACTTTCGCAGTACCGGACAACTGAACCTCCGTCGATTCAGAAACGCATCCAAGAACCAGATTCAGCGACTCGAGAGCAATCGCATCGCTCTGACTGCCAAGTTTCAATGGCGGCGAAACAGCAACAAAGCAATTCACCAGACTCAAATCAAAGCGCAGCGCGAACAAGATATTCGGAGGGGTGCGGAGCCCATGAAAGCCATCATCGTAAGTGCGGGACAAGGGAAACGACTGCTCCCGCACACGGAAGACAAACCCAAGTGCATGATCCCGGTCTTCAACGACCTTTCAGTTCTTGAAGTTCAGCTTCACGCGCTGGCCAAGTGCGGCATCACCGACGTTTCGATCATGGTCGGCTTCCGCGCAGAACAAGTAGAAAAGAAACTCGCCGAGCGTCCGATCCCCGGCCTTAACGTGCGCACCTGTTTCAACCCCTTCTACGCGATGAGCGACAACCTTGCGACGGTATGGCTCGCGCGTCCCGAAATGAGCGAAGACTTCATTCTGCTCAACGGCGACACGTTGTTCGAAGTTGACTTGCTCGCAAAGGTGCTGGACGGACCGAAGGTGCCGATCACGGTCACCGTCAACGTAGCCCCGGAATACGACGAAGACGACATGAAGGTTCACCTCGACGAAAACAAGCGGCTAACTGAAATCGGCAAGACCCTCGACGTCAACTCAGTCGATGCCGAATCCATCGGGATGCTCGTGTTCCGCAGCGAAGGCGTAACCATTTTGAAGAACGCGCTCGATCGTGACATTCGCACTTCGGAAGGCCTCACGAACTGGTACTTGAAGGTGATTGGAAACATCGCCCTCGAACATCCGGTGGAGACTGCGAACATCACCGGGTTGTGGTGGGGCGAAGTCGACTGTGAAGCGGACTTGACTCACGTGCGCGAGTCTCTCGAGAAACTCCAGCAGAAGCATCTCGTCGGGCTTTAAGTTTTGCCGGACCTTCGCTTCGATGTTCTCGTCCTTGCGGGACGCAGAGACAAGAACGACGAGCTCGCCGCAGCGGCTGGGGCCACGCACCGTGCGCTCCTCGACATTGCGGGCACGCCGATGCTCGCGCGCGTGCTCACAACGCTTACGGCCCACGACCGCATTGACTTGATCTTGCTCTGCAGCGACGCCCCGGAACTCTTGCAAGAGGTTCCGGCGATTGCGGACATGGTTTCGACCGGCCGCGTTCAACTCTTGCCAGCAGCTGAGTCTCCTAGTCGCAGCGTACTTGCGGGGATCGATTCACTCACGGCGCGAGACAACAACAGCAAGCCTCTGCTCGTCACGACCGGAGACCACGCGCTGCTCGATCACGCAATGCTCGACTTCTTTCTCGACGCATCGCACGCCGCAGCCCAAGCAGGCAGCGCCGACGTCACCCTCGCGCTGGTATCCGAAACCATCATTGCCAAGCGTTTTCCCGACGTCGCGCGCACCTACCTGCCCTTCCGTGGCGAACGGTACAGCGGCGCCAACCTCTTCGGGTTCATGAACCCCGACGCACGCAAGGTGGCGGTATTTTGGCGCACCGCCGAAGAACATCGAAAACAGCCGTGGCGGATGGTGAGCAAGTTCGGCTTCCTTTCACTTGTGCTCTTCATAATTCGACGCCTGGATCTGACCTCGGCGTTCGAACGCGTTTCAATGGCCGTTGGAGCGCGCGTCGTCGCAATCGAAATGCCCGTCGCAGAAGCGGCCGTCGACGTCGACAAAGTAAGTGACTGGGTGCTCGTCAACCGCGTATTCGATGAACGTGCAGCAGCAGGCGCGAACGACACCACGACTTAGGAGTCCCTCCAATGCGAAAGATTTTTTGGATCAGTTCCGTGGTCTTGTTCGTCGCTGGCGCAGCGAGCTTGGCACTCACCGCGTACCTCTGGTTCGGCGATTGGCCCGAGGACGTCAAAGAGATCATCGACTTCGAACGCTCGGTGGCCGAAACAGAACACGCACAGCTGACACCACTCGTAATGAACATTGGATCGCGGAGCACCATGTCCCTCGACGGCACATGGAAGGCACTTGTCGACCCCAACAAGTCGATGCTTGGGCGTTTGTTCGGCGTGATCGCGCGCAACGCACAGCCCGAAGGTCCAAGCGAGCTTCTCGAATTCAGCTTCGATAACGGACAAACCCTCAACGTCCCGGGCGACTGGAACACCCAAGACGATCGTCTTTACTTTTATCGCGGCATGGTCTGGTACAAGCGCACGTTCGACTACGGCTTCGACTTCACCAAGCGCTCCTTCCTCTACTTCGGCGCTGCCAACTATGACGCTTCGGTTTACTTGAACGGTAAGCGCGTTGGGCGACACGTCGGTGGCCACACCGCGTTCAACTTCGAAGTCACCGGGCTCTTGGAAGACGGCGAAAATTTGCTCGTGGTGTCGGTCGACAATGAACACGCGGCCCACGACATCCCCACACCGATGACCGACTGGCAAAATTACGGCGGCCTCACCCGAAGCGTCACACTCGTTCATGTGCCGCGAACCTTCTTGCGCGAGTACCACGTACAGCTCGCCAAAGACGACCCGAAGCGGATCAAAGGCTGGGTGCTGCTCGACGGTGAGTACCCCTCACAGAAAGTAAAAGTTTCGATCCCCGAACTCGGTGTCGAGACTGAAGTAACAACGGGTTCCGACGGGCGAGCAGAGATCGACTTCGCGGCAACCCCCCAACTTTGGTCGCCTGAAGAGCCGAAGCTCTACCGGGTCGAGATCACTTGCAACGACGATGCGGTGGTTGACGAGATTGGCTTTCGAACGATCGAAGTGTCGGGCACCGAAATTATCTTAAACGGTGAGAGTGTTTTTTTGCGCGGGATCTCGATGCACGAAGAGGCCGGACTTGGACGGGGTCGCGTCAACGCGAAAGAACACGCCGACTGGCTGCTCGGCCAAGCCAAAGAACTCAACGCGAACTTCATTCGCTACGCCCACTACCCTTACAGCGAAGTGATGACCCGAGCGGCAGACCGCGCGGGCTTTCTCGTCTGGGCCGAAATTCCCGTCTACTGGAACGTCGATTTTGAAAATCCGTACACCCAGGAGCTGGGTCGGCGGCAATTGGGCGAAATGATCGGCCGGGACCGCAACCGCGCGTCGGTGATCTTCTGGTCGATCGCGAATGAAACCCCGATCAGTGACGCGAGAAACGCGTTTATGCAAGACATGGCCGACACGGTGAGGGCATTGGACCCCACGCGCCTCATATCGGCCGCAATCCTTACCGGCCCTGAGATGCTCCTCACGATGCTGGGCTCAAACGTCCTGCCCATGGCGATGGGGCTCGATTTTTTGTCTGCTGAAGAATGGGTGCTCCGCATCGACCAAGACCCTTTGGCCGAAATCGTCGACGTCCCTGCCCTCAACGAATACTTCGGCTGGTACTACTCGACGCCACTCGCTGCGATGTCCCCAATTTCTACCTATACCGCGCGCAAGACGGTGATCGAAAACATGCACCGGGTGCGGTTCAAGACCGTCTTCGAAAAGCCTCTCATCATCAGCGAAATGGGGGCCGGCGCAAAGTACGGCAAGCACGCAAGCGAAGGTGAACTCGCGACCTTCAGCGAGGAATACCAGGCGATGGTTTACCGCGAGCAACTCGCCATGCTCGAAGCACAACCACAAATTCGCGGATTGTCCCCCTGGATCTTGAAAGACTTCCGCTCGCCCATGCGCTTGTATCAAGGCGTGCAGGACTACTGGAACTTGAAGGGACTGATCTCCGATCAAGGTGAGAAGAAGTTGGCGTTCTCAGTTTTGCGGGACCACTATGCCATTCGTGCGGCCCGAAGTGCGGCTAAGCATCCAGCTGAACAAGCACTTCAGTAGTTCCCCTGCGGAGTGGACGCCCGACTAAGCGTCTAGTCGATCGAGTAGTGGTTCGGCGTTGCCAACTTCTTCGAACGTGCGGGCCTGTTCGTTCCAACCACGAGTCCGCAGCGAGATCTTGAACCGCGCGCCCTCACCTTCTTGCGCGCGTTCGATCTGATACAGATGATACTGCGCGGTCTTTTCAGGGTTGGGTCCAGCGTCCGAAGCCGACCGAACCCCGACGACTGGAATGGTCCCCTCATTCGATTGAAGCGCCTTAAATTCGCTGCGATGGTTGTGTCCATGGATCACGAGATCCGCGCCCGCGCGCTCCAGGACAGCGCGCAACTCGGGGGAATCGACGAGCCGACGTCGCCTTGTCACGTGTCCATCGACGACCGGGTGATGCACCAAGACAACACGACAAAGGTCTCGTTCGCGGAGCGATTTCAAGGTCTTTTCGAGCTGTTCAAGTTGATCGCTACCCACTTTGCCCGCTGCGACGAACGGCGGCGTTGGGATCGCGGAACATACGCCGACGAGCGCGAGATCACCGCGAATCCGCACACTTGGCAAATTCCCTGGAAATGAGAACTCGTTCTCATTTTGGGGCTTTGCGTTGTTTTCCGATACGGCGCCTTCGTTTGGATCCGATGCGAGATAGTCAGCCCAAAGCGCCCAAGCCCGCTCGACACTCACGCCAACATAGGCGTCGTGATTGCCTGGAACGACGGTCACCCATTGCGCTGACCCGAGCTTTTGAAGCATGCGACTCGCGGCCTCGAACTCGTGGGGAAGCGAGATGTTGACCAGGTCTCCCGTGACCGCGACGTGGTCGGGTGACTCGCGCTGAATGTCTTCGAACATCGCTTCGGCGACGTGGCGCTGGTAATGCCTATGCCGGTTGATCGTCCACGAAAGCCAACCAAAAAAGCGCTTGTTCAAGAGTGATGTCGCGCCCGCACCGGTCGGGTCGGTGGCGTGAAGATCCGAAAGATGTCCAAGAGTGATCAAGAATTGATACTCGTTTCGTGTGTGGTGCGCGTTTCGCCTAACCCTCGCAGGCTATCTCACTGTCAATCTCTGTGATAGCCTGAAACGGCTGCGGCGATCAGGTCTAGATGGAACTCGGGGATTGAGGCACGGCCTTCGCCTTGACCGAAAAAATTAGCACCAGATTGATCGTTGCTTCAAGTCGACGACCGAGCATCCCCCGAGCCGGTCTCGAATGTCGTGTTGTAATATCGCGAACCAACGCTGACGCTCTCGAATAGATCATATGGTCCCGAACCATACTGGCCGCGCTAAGTCCCGCCGCTGTATCCATTGCGATGACCTGTGATTGCGCCAGCCTAAACACCAACAAATCCACGCGGCACAAGGACAGCTAACGATGCCCTCTAGCGCGCCCCAGACGCCGACCGAGCTACGAGCGATTTTGATCCGTCGCGAGACAGGCGGCCCTGCCCTCAAGGTCTGGGGCATCGAAGCCATTGAGCGACAGAAGCGCTGTGCGACACGCCTCGGCGCGACGCGCTGCGACGTCCTCGACCCTGGCGATTTTCCACCCATCGATCCCGAACACGCGCGCTACGTAGTGCTCCGAACCGACCTCGTTTACGACGAGCGCTTACTCGAGGGGCTCATCGAAGCTGGCAATGTTGTCCTCGCCGACAAACTTCCCGGCAAGCAGGCCGGCGAAGCGATGGCGGCACACGTCGAACCGCAAAACCTCAGTGCGGCCGTCGCGGCGGTTCGAAGCCTCGACTACCAAAGGCCGGGTGTAAAAACCTCTGACTTTATCCCCAACTCAGAATCCGCCGAAGAGGCCTCCCCTCAAGTCTTTCGCTTCGCCGAAATTCTCGACCTGGCTCCTGCTTTCAACCAGAAGCTCCGTAAGTTACTGCCTCCATTCGTTTTTCAGGTCGACGCGGGAAATATCCTGGAGATCGAGAACGCGATCTTCAGGGCATCGTACAAAGGAATCACCGACCTGGTGACCAAATGGGTGTGGCCCCTGCCCGCTCGCGCACTCACCCGTGTATTGGCAGCGCGCGGCGTACGTCCAAATACTGTGACTGCTGTCAGCTACGTCCTTACCGTGCTCGCCACTTGGTTCTTTCTAGAAGGTTGGTTCATCCCAGGCCTCGCCGCCGGTTGGTTGATGACCTTCCTCGACACCGTCGACGGTAAGCTCGCCCGCTGCACCCTCACGTCGAGCAAGCTTGGCGACGTCCTCGACCACGGCCTCGACCTAGTACACCCACCGTTCTGGTGGGCCGCTTGGGCTTGGGGGCTCTCCGCCAACTTCGAAGGATATGAAGTTGCGACTTCCATCGTCGTTGGGGGTTACGTCACAGGACGCCTGCTCGAAGGCTGCTTTCTTTGGTCCTTCAAACAAGAGATGTTCACGTGGCGACGCTTCGACGGCTACTTCCGCACGGTAATCGCACGGCGTAACCCAAACCTGCTCCTTTTGAGTGTCGGCGTTGGCTTTGACCGACCCGACCTTGGTTTTTATGCAGTCGCCGCATGGACTGTCGTGGCCAACGTCGTGCCGATCATTCGAATCGCCCAGGCATTCGTCGAACGCCGCCGGGGGGTCGAGATCAAGTCTTGGTACGAAGACGCTATGAAGATCGCACCCACAAGCGAAGCCGTTCATAACGAAACTCGAGAGAACGCTTGAAACGACCGTTCACGGCACTCTGGTCGGCCTCAGTTTTTTTACTCTCGACCCTTTGTCCATTGCCGTCCTTCGCCGACGGACCTCCCCCGCGCGATCTCGCGACACCCGAGGCGCGTCGTTTGAAGGGAGGCGATGCGTCGGAATACTGGGATCTCAGCATCGAACTCGAACAGGGTTATCGCGTCTTCGCGCGTTTTCTAATTACCAACGAAGGGCCGGGCAAGCAGAACGGAACCGCGGTGGGTCATGTCATTTCGCCCAGCGGAAAGACGACTCAGTTTCGAAACGGTCGCTTGGAAAGTGGTTGGGAGCTTTCGCGAGACGGCCTCGACCTCGACATTGGCAAAAGCCATCTCGACCTTCACGCCGGCATGTACAAACTGAAGGTCAACAAATCGGACGCAATGATTCGGCTTCATTTTGCACCCAACGCTTTGTTTGCTGTTCCAAAAACAGTGACGGGCAAGAATTATCGCGTGGACTTGCTGGCGCTCGGCGCCGCGACGTCGGGCACGATTCAAGTCAAGGGCATGGCGACGCCGGTTTCGCTTCGCGGCAGGACGACCGCGACCCACACGGTGTCGAAAACCGGCGAAACGGACGTAAACATTCGACGGACCGAGTTTGTGTTTCAACCGCTCGGAATGGCTGCGCAGAACGAATCCGCGCTCTATATCTCAAGTTTTCTTAGCCCGCGGGGAAAACGAACCCGCTGGCTCGCTGCTCTGAAACCCGACTGCGATCAACCGTTTGCGGCCGCGCCCGCGAACCCTACAACGAAAAGCCCCGCGGGTGTCAACGAAACCGCGACAAAAGCACCAAACTCACAGTGCGTGCGAAGAATTGAGGCCCGCAGCGAGTTTGACCTGGTTCCGGGACATGCTAAAAACACGCCGTCATCGAGAATCGGGTCAAAGTCGTATTGGATTCCACCCGCATTTTCACTTCAAGAGAGGCTTCAAGGGAAGGGCGGCGAAGGCGCGATTAAACTCGGAGAACGGATTCTCCGACACGAGCCTCTAGACGATCTTCCCCGGCCCATTCGATTCATCGCGGGTCTTAGAACCAAGCCGCGACGCATATGGTCCACGGCGGAGTTTGACGTTAGGCTCCCGCACAGTTTGAACACCAACGAGAGTCAATTCAAACCTAACCAATTCCAGGGCCAGGGCGTCGCGACGGTCAGCTTCTTGAACCCAGTGCCGCGCCCATGAGCAAGTCAGGTACACCCCTCTAGTACCGATCGACCCCTCGGAGACACAAAATTGCGAATCGGTTTACTAAATAACCTCCGGGCTGGGAGGAATGATGCACAGGTCGAGCGACTGCTCGGTTTCTTGCGTCGCCATCCCGATGTCGTCCACGCGGAAACCAATTCTGCAGACGTGGTCCCCGAGGCGCTCGCCGATCTGGCCCGCCAAGAAGTCGACATTCTGGTCGTCAACGGAGGCGACGGCACGCTCCAGTACGCGCTGACCGAGATCCTTGAGAACCAGGCCTTCGAGGGCCGTGTACCGATGATCGCACCGCTTCGTGGCGGCCGGACCAATATGAGCGCCGGCGACCTGGGGGCGAGCAAAGATCCGGTCCGGGGCTTCGCCTCCCTGATCGATGACATCGAAAACGGCCACCTGAGCGACCGGGTCTTCCCGCGCCAGGTGCTGCGGGTGAAGCATGACGACAACGAACAAGCCGAATACGGCATGTTCTTTGGAATCGGGGTCATTCACCGGGCGATCGGCCTGAACCATCAGTGGTTCGAAAACGAAAGTGCCCACGGGGCCCAGGGCGCATTGGGTGCGACGCTCGTCACCGCCAGCTTGCTCGGCCGCCTGGCCACCGGCGACCACACGGGCATCCTGCAACCGGACAAGGTTCAGGTCATGATCGACGGCGAACTACAGGACCGCAGCGAGTTTTTCATGATGCTCGCCAGTTCTCTCGACAATTTATTTTCGCGCATGAGCCCGTTCTGGGGCACCGGCCCCGGCGGCGTTCAGTTCTCGACCATCGCGAGCAACGCCCATCGCATTCCGCGCTCACTGGCTGGTATTTTGCGCGGCAAGCCGCTCCCGCACGTCACGGAAGAGAATGGCTTCTTGAGCCGCAATGCGAAGCGCGTCCAGCTCAGTCTTGACTGCGGCTTCACGGTAGATGGCGAACTGTTCGATCCGCGGCCGGGACGAATCATCGAACTCACTGCGGATCGTACGGTCCAGTTCGTCCGCACTTGATCCCGGAACCCTACGATCCTGCGCCCCGTCGATGATCGACCTCGACTCACCACTCGCAGCGCTCGTATCCGTCGAACTCGATACCGAGCCACCGCCACCCGCGCGCGCGTTGGCAGAAGCGATCCGCCGTAAGCGCGGCGACGTTGCGAGCATCCTCTTTTATGGCTCGTGTCTGCGCAAGAAGACCAACATGGGGGTCTACGACTTTTACGTGCTCGTGGACCAATACCGAGACACGTACGACTCGACACTCCTCGTGCTCGGAAACAAGATCTTGCCCCCGAACGTCTTCTATATAGAAACCGAGTTTGAGGGTGAGATCCTGCGTTCGAAGTACGCAGTCCTCACGCTGCGAGACTTCGAACGTTGCGTCCAGCCCGATTGCATCCACCCGTACATTTGGGCCCGCTTTTCTCAGCCTTCGCTTCTCGCGTACGTGCGGGACGACGAAGCCCGGGACCACGCGATCCGCTGTGCGAGCCAAGCCGCGGTCACATTGGTGCAACGACTCATGGTCTTTTTGCCCGCCAATGATCGCATCCAACGTTTTTCGGCGTCGGCGCTTTGGCAAACCGCATTCGCGCTGACCTATGGCGCCGAGCGACGGGTCGAAACGGACGAGCGCATTTCGAGCAACTACGAGAGCGCGCCGGAACGATACGATCGTGCCGCGAAAATGGCGCTTCAGATGCTCGAAGAATCGAAATGGATCGAGCGCGCAACGACCCGGGGAGAGGGCGCCGCATACGAAGTCGAGATGTCGCCCATGCGGCGCAAGATGATGCAGTGGCGGTGGCATGTTTCAAAACCGATTGCGCGGGTCTTGGCTATTGGACGTTTGCTCAAGACCGCGTTCACGTTCGGAGACTGGGTTCCGTATGCGTTGTTCAAGATGGAAACCCACACCGGTGAACCGATCGAGCTCACGCAGCGACAGCGCGAACATCCGTTGATCTTTGCCTGGCCCGTCATTTGGAAGGTCTACCTGCGTCGATAGCGCGCGGCACCCCGTAACGGAGAATCGGCCGGATGGAACCGATCGCATCCAGTACATCGATCGATCGCGCGACCGGCCGTTGGCTACGTCGTACCCCCGGCAATCCATTTACGAAGCTCCATACCGCGCTTTACTTGATGGCGTGGGTCCTCGTGATGGCACAGGGGTGGGGAGCGTACATCGGGAGTAACCCGACCGCGCAGCTTCACGATCCGGCGGAAACCTCGGCCCGAATCGCGAACCGCGATCTTCAGCTCGCTGCATCCGCGGAGAGGGCAGGGCAGTTCGGTGGTTTCACGAGCCTGATCCATGACTCGCCTAAGAACGTGCTCGAAACTTCGATTTGGAATCATTACGACGTACTCAGCGTTGTTGCCGAGCGCGACGACAATGCGGAAGAAGCCGTCCATGCATCGGACCGCACGAACATTCGACTTACAATCCTGCTCGCCCAAGCAGGACGCATCGACGAGGCACGCGGACGCATCCCAGAGATTCGCGATCCGAGCCTACGCGCGGCGGTGGCAACTCTTTACGGCGAAGAACCCGCCCTGAGTGATCAGCAGAGATTGGGAGCCATGGTTGAGCTCACCACGGCGGGCATCGAAGAATGGATGCTCGAGCGCGTCGTGGTTCGTACAATGAGCGAGCTGAGAGAAGACTTGCCCGAAGAAAACCTCGACGAAGTCTTGGGCGCCCCCAACACCAAACAACAGTTTGGCCACGATGCACTCGCGGCAGTCAATCTACTACTTGTCGCCCTTGGCGTATTACTGCTACTTCCGCCGGTCTTTCGATTTTTTGCTGGAGATTCGCGCGGGTCCTATGACTCACCTTGGTCTGCATCACTGGGTTGGGCGGTGATCATTCGTGCGGACTTTTGGAACCGCTTGTACTTCTTCACCGTGCGCGAGTTCGGCATCGCATTCGACAACCCCAGTTGGCTTTCACCGTTCTACACATGGGGCACCGTCATTGCGTCGCTCCCGATGCTCTGGCTCATCTATCGACACCTGGGTAGCGGCTCGCGTGCAGGCGTCGCAAAAACTTTCGGGATCGATTTCACGAGCTTGCGAACCACGGGTATCGCACGACTCGCAACCGCCGCCGTCGCGATTGACCTCATGGGCGTTACCGCCATGGGTTGGGGTTTGTACTGGCTGGGGGTTTCGGGCGTCTGGTCGGAAGGAATCGATGAGACGCTCATCTTCGGTACTGCGATTGAAGCAACCATGTCGTCCCTCGCCTACGTCGTCTGGACACCGCTGTTCGAAGAAATTTTATTTCGCGGTCTTGTGTTCTTGACCCTGCGCAGCCGCATGGGCGGCGTGCAAGCGGCTGCGTTTAGTTCGTTGCTCTTCGGCGTCGTGCACTTCTACTCGCTTCCCGGCTTTTTGATGACCTTCTGGAGTGGGTTCGTTTGGGCCATGGTGTTCGAGCGCGGGCGAAGTCTCGTGCCCGGCATCTTTGCGCATTCGGTTTATAACGCGATGTTTGTTTTGGGAACGTTGTTGCTCTATCGCTAGTGCGGCGGTTCAAAGCCCAAATTGGCACTGTGATAATGTCTTCGCGTAATTCAGATCAGGAGCACGACATGCCTTCCGTACTGATCACCGGCGGAACTTCGGGAATCGGAGCCGCGGCCAGCACTGCGCTTGCCGCCAAGGGCTACCGGGTCTTTGCCGCAAGTCGCACCGAACCCGTCGAACCTTTAGGCGATGGCATCGACTGGCTCGCGATGGATGTATGCGACGACGAATCGGTCGCCAAAGCCGTCACCCAAGTCCTTGCATCGTGTGGTTCGCTCGATGCTCTCGTGTGCTGCGCTGGCTTCGGCATCTTCGGAAGCATTGAAGAAGTCTCGATCGAAAACTCAGACCGCCAGATGGATACGAATCTCGGCGGCACCTTGCGTGCAATCAAAGCCGTGTTGCCTCACATGCGCGAGTCGCAGAAAGGTCGCATCGCCCTCGTCGGTTCGATTGGCGGGCGCGCACCGATCCCGTTTCAGGCCCACTACTCCGCGAGCAAAGCCGCGGTCGAAGCGATTGCAGGTGCGCTGTTCAATGAGGTCCGTCCTTATGGAGTGCGGGTAAGCCTGATCGAACCCGGTGACATCAACACCCCGTTTAACGCCGCGATGGACTGGGAAGAAGGCAACACCTCCCACTACGAAGAACGAATCCGTCGCTGTGAGGCGGTGATACGCGCGTCTTTGCCGAAGGCGCCCGGCCCCCAGGTTGTCGCCGATGCCATCGTAAAGGCGCTGACTGCCACGCGTCCGCGCTTTCGCTACACGATCGGCCCAGATTCGTTTTTGATGCCATTTGCCAAGCGCTTCTTTACAGACGGCTTGGTACTGCGCTTCATCCGCGACCACTTCAAGGTCTGATGCGCAAGTAGTCGCGCGGCGCTGGCGTGCTAAATTTGCGCCCCTCAATTCACCCCAATTTGAAACGGTTCGCGTCGATCCGCAAACCCCTTGCGGCACGCAGAACCCCGAGGCATCCGGCTGTGCCGGTACATGGAGATCCAGTAATGGGACGCAAAGTTTTTGTAATCGGTGTGGGCATGACGAAGTTCGAAAAGCCCGGCTCGAAAGATTGGTGTTACCCCGACATGGCGCGCGAAGCGGGCAACGCCGCAATCGCCGACGCGAAGATCAAGTTCGAAGAAATTGAACAAGCTGCAGTCGGCTACTGCTACGGCGATTCGACCGCCGGTGAACGGGCCTTCTATGAACTCGGCCACTCGGGGATCCCGATTTACAACGTGAACAACAACTGCTCGACGGGCAGCACCGCGCTCCACATGGCAAAGCAGTTCGTCGAAGGTGGCCTCGCTGAATGCGCGATGGCGCTCGGCTTCGAGAAGATGGAAAAGGGTTCCCTCGGCATCAAGTACACCGACCGCACCTTGGCCCTCGACAAGCACTTCGGCGTCATGAACGAACAGTGTGGCTTCGACGCAGCAGCCCCCGCTGCAGCCCAGATGTTTGGCAACGCGGGCCGCGAGCACATGGAGCGCTACGGAACGAACAAGGACCACTTCGCGAAGATCGGGTACAAGAATCACAAACACTCGGTCAACAACCCGTACTCACAGTTCCAAGACGAATACACCCTGGAACAGATCCAAGGCGCGCCGACGGTCTTCGATCCGCTGACCAAGCTCCAGTGCTGCCCCACCAGCGACGGTTCCGGCGCTGCAATCGTGGCAAGTGAAGCGTTCGTGGATTCCCACGGGCTGCGCGGCCAGGCCGTCGAGATCCTGGGCATGAACATGACCACAGACTTCAAGAGTTCGTTCAGTGGCAGCATGATCCAGATGGTCGGCAGCGACATGACGAAGGCCGGTGCCAACAAGCTTTACGAAAGCACGGGCTTCGGGCCGGAGAACGTCGACGTCGTCGAACTCCACGACTGTTTTTCCGCCAACGAACTCATCACCTACGAAGCGCTGGGCCTTTGCCCGGAAGGCAAGGCGGGCGAGTTCATCGATTCGGAAGCGCAGACGTATGGCGGCCAAGTTGTCGTCAACCCGTCAGGCGGTTTGATTTCGAAGGGCCATCCCCTTGGTGCCACGGGCCTTGCCCAATGCGCCGAGTTGACCTGGCAGTTGCGCGGAACCGCGGACAAGCGCCAGGTGGCCGACGCCAAGATCGCGCTCCAGCACAACCTAGGGTTGGGCGGCGCCGCGGTACTCGCGATGTACCGCATGGCGAGCTAGCGCAAACGCGACAGGCGCTTCGCACAAAATTGAAACGGCCCCGAAAATGAAAATTTCCGGGGCCGTTTTTCGTTTGACTTCGACTGCTACACGGACTCGGGTGCGAGCGTGTCCGCGATCAGTTCCTTTACGCCCGCGTCGGCCATAAAGGTGACGTGTGCGCCTTGATACCATCGCATCGCGGGTTCGTCCCAGTGTCGTGCCAGGTCGCGCACTTGAACGGGCGCGACCAGCCTGTCGCCAATACCGCCAAAGATGGCCCGGCGTTCGAGCGGAACCTTCGGTGTGAAGCGCATTGGCGAAATCACCCTACTGACCACTTCGACCTTCTCTTCAGTGAGCCCCGCTTCGAGCAAGTTGCACAGCGAATGGTCGGGCATGTGACGCCAGTAAGTCTGCGAAAAGCTCGTCATCGGGATACCGGCCACGACGAAATCGAGCCCCCCTTCGAGCCCGGCCAAGAGCGACGCCGTGAAACCACCGAGTGAAAGTCCGTAGACCCCGATTCTTGGCGCTTCTTGTGCGCGCACCCAAGTGAGTAGACGTCGAATGTCCCAAAGCCCCTGGGTTTCGGCATGAATGCTGTCGAGCACGGGCCCACTCAGATACCCGTCACCGCTAAAGCGGCCGATCTTGCGCGGGCCGTGGAGCGGCAATATTGGCAGCAACAAATTGAATCCAAGTTTTTTGTGGAAATAACTCGGATCGAACGCACCGAAGTCTTCGAGAGGCTTCCCCATCTGGTAACCATGAATCCCGACAAGCCATGGACGCGGCTTGCCCGGATGTCGCAACACGCTCGCACGCGCGATCTGGTTTGGCGCGTAGGAGAGCCAGCGATCGCGACCGGGTTCATTGTCCCAAGGTTCGTATTCGCTTTCGAACTGAAGGCTTTCAAACGTGAGCCGTCCGCCTCTTGTCATCACGCTCGCCTCGCGGATCTCGGGCACTTCGAGAGGCAGCGGGGTGCGGTGATATTCTTCGGGCTTCTCGAGCCAGCCCCGCGCTTCGAACAAGGTCGCAGCATCGGCGACTTCGCGCGCATTTTCTGCGGCTTCGCTCTTCTTGGGCAAAGGCACCATGAGTGAGATTGCGCCGAGCAACGCTTCGTCGATCGCAACTTGGGCGGAGAACTTGATGCCGGTCTCCGGCGCCGGGACATCTTCAACCGATTCAAGGGTCTGCGCGGCGGCCGCCCCGGACTCAATAAACGTCCAAGCCGAAAGTCCGACCAACACGAGCCCCGAGCCAAGCCCGTAAAAGAGTGGCGACAGCAAGCCCAGCACCATGCCAGCCGCACCGCCCAAGGCGCCGAGGGTTGTCGCGCGGCGCTTTTCGCCAGGCGCGAGACCAATGAAGGAAGCCCCGAACAAAATGAATGCCGCGGGCAATGCGTAGACGAGGCCGACTAACCCGGCTGCTTCACCGCAAAAAATCCAACTGACGCCCGTTGAATGTGGCAACCACGACGTCTTCTAAAAAACGACTCCCTGATTCATGCTTCCCTCTCCGATCCGTGCGGTGTTTTCGCGAGTGGCCATTGGGCGCGAGTCCGCTCGCTGCGGGACGGAGCAAAGCACCGCTGCGGAGGCAGTGCCAGCCGATTGCTTTCGTCTACACAGAACAGCACAGCACAGCCGCCCACGATTCAGCCCGTTTGGGTTATTGTGCGGCCGGGAGGCTTTCGTGATTCAAGTGCAAGTGAGGACGTGGGCGGTCGTTCGAGATCGCGCGCTTTATGTTTTGTTTGTGGTGGGCTTGTGTGGTCTGACGGCATGTCAGGAAGAAGACGTCCCGAAAACTTCAGATGTACCCCCTACAGCGTTCGGCGGTGCCGATCCTCGTAACAATCGCGCCCGCGCCGCGGTCGAAGCGTTCAACCACTGGGCGCCGCTCCTCACGTCGGGCGACCTTGAGGGGGCCCGGGCCCTTTGCGATTCGTGGCTCGCCGAACCGGACCGTGGTCATCACGCCGAAGCACACAAGTGTCTCGCGAATGTAACGATCGGATCTTCCCGAACCGAAGTGACGGGACTTCCGGAAGGCACCGAGGGTTCCCTGCCTTCGCTGATCACAAGTGAAGGCGTTGACCGAGCGCTCGAGCATTACAACAAGGCGCTCGCCATCAAGCCCCTCGGCATGGACGCCCACGTCGGGCGCGTCGACTTGCTCATCGTGGGCGCCCGTTATCGCGACGCCAACGTGGCGCTCGAAGAGGCACTGCGCACGTTCGCGAGTCGAGACCTACTCGAAAACTGGTTCAAACTGCTCGGCCGATTTCGGCGCGCGGGTGCAACTAATGAAGCACTCGCTTTCCTGCGCGTTATCGAACAACATCACCCGCTCGACCATCGAGTGATCTCGAACATCGGCGCCTACCTCGCGATCACGGGACAAAACGAAGAAGCCTTCGAATATTCGACCCGTGCCATGGCGATTGACCCCGACGACCCGGTCAACAAATGGAATCTCGCGAAGATCCACGAACAACGGGACGAACTGGTCGACGCCGACCGCCTTTATCAAGAAGCGCTCGCAACAATCGACGAAAACGACGTCCGTGCGCGATGCGAGTACGCCAGCTTTCTGGCGTTACGCATGAAAGACGCGAATCGCGCCTGCACGTTCGCCGAAACAGAGTGCACTGAACTATTCGAAACAAACTGCACCGTGAACGAAATCGAGAGTGAAATCGAGGTAGCCCCGTGAGTGAAGCCGTGAACCTTCTCCCTCTACCGCCGCAACCCGCAGGTGTCGCCTGGCCCACCGATGAATGGCCCACGGGCGAGCTGGATTCGCGGGTCGACCAAAGCACGCTCGAAAAGTTGCTCGACCACGCTTTTTCGCTCCCCGAACCCGAAGACCTCGATCGCACCCACGCGGTGATCGCGATCCAACACGGCAGAATTGTCGCCGAGCGCTACGCCGATGACGTCGAGCCCAACGACGCCTTCCTTTCATGGTCGATGGCGAAGAGTTTCGTATGCGCGTGTGTCGGAATTCTTGTCCGACAAGGCAAACTCGACATCGATGCACCGATGCCTGTCAAAGAATGGCCCGCCGACGACCCGCGTCGCAAAATTACCATCCGACAAATGTTGAACATGATCGATGGCCTCCGCTTTCGCGAAGCCGAAGACATGGGCGACGGCGGGTTGCGCTATTACGGTGCCGACGAAAGTGACGTCATTCCGATGCTATTCGGCGAAGGCAAGACCGACGTCGCCGCCTACGCATCAACGCTCCCGAAGATTCATGAACCCGGAACGCACTGGAACTACAACAGCGGTGGCAGCAACTTGCTCGC
>JASDVE010000075.1:0-7495 GCA_041891195.1 Myxococcota bacterium
ACTTTCGTCGAGCGAACCGCCAGCAGGTCGCTTCGGCCGAAGCATCGGCTGCGGGAAAGCGTATCGACAAGCTCGGTGAAGTCGTTCAGTTCTTGAAAGCACACTTTGCTGGGCAAGAGTTGGCGGTCAAGGGCGAGCACGTGAATGTATACGGTTACAAAGGTGTCCCCGCGCCCGTGCAGTCGCCCCACCCTCCCATCATGATTGGGGGTGGAAGTCGTCGCGTCCTCAGTCTGGCAGGACGCGAAGCCAATATCGTAAGCTTCAACTTCAACAACCGCGCGGGGGTTCTTGGACCCGATGGTATTGCGAACTCAACCGAAGAGAAGACCCAAGAGAAGGTCGCTTGGGTTCGACAGGCAGCGGGCGAACGATTTAGCGATCTCGAATTCGAGATCGGCGCGTACTTCACATTTGTCGGTGAAGGCTCCGATGCCATGGCAAAGGGAATGGCGGGCGCTTTCGGGATGGATGTCGACGAAATGCGGCGCCACCCTCACGGCCTGTTCGGGAGTGTCGAGACCGTCTGCGACGAACTTGAGCGAAGGCGCGAGCAGTTTGGAATCAACTACGTCACGGTTCCCGACAATGCGATCGAGAGCTTTGCGCCGGTTGTTGCCAAGCTCGCTGGGCGCTGAGCGCTGAGCGTAGCGAGGCTCTCCTTCGCTAAACCAACTGCACGAACGACACAAACCGCATCAACTACATCAACTACGCCAATTACACCAACTACGCCAACTACATCAACTACATCAACTACACCGCGCGAAACTCGATTTCGAAGTCTTGTAGGCCGCGTAGCAACATGTTGGGCTTGTGCGCAATCGCCTGGCCGTCCGCGATTTTTAAATCGCCGAGCCGCGCAAGCAGGGTGCGGAACGAAACCAACATCTCTTTGCGCGCGAGCATCGCTCCAATGCAGAAGTGAATCCCGTGGCCATAGGCCAAGTGTTCGGCTGCATTCTCGCGCAGAACATCGAACCGGTCGGGATCTTCGAAGCGCGCGGGATCGCGGTTCGCAGCGCCGTAGCGAATGAATACAAAGTCACCCTTGTTCACCTTGAAGTCGCCTAGCTCGCAGTCGTTCGTCGCAACGCGCCACTTATTCTGGGTGGGGGTCGTGAGGCGCGTAACTTCTTCGATCATGTTGGGCAAGAGCCCGGGGTCTTCACACACAAGCTTCATTTGATCCGGGTGTTGAATGAGCAAGAGCAAACCCGCGGCGATCGTCGACGCCGTAGTTTCGTTCCCGGCGACTAAGAGCTGCTGAATAATTGAAAGACTTTCGGCTGTGTTCAGTGGGCGTTCGCCTTCGAGTCTTGCGCGAACCAGGTCCGAAATGATGTCGTCTCGTGGGGCGGCTTTCGCTTCGGCGAGGCGCTCAGCGAAGTAATGCTGATACTCGACGATGAGCCGCGCCGCCTCGACTTGTTCCTCTTTGCTCGCCATCCCGCCCAGTTGAGCAACGAAACCATCCGTCCAGCGCTTAAATTGCGGCAGATCTTCGCTTGGAACCCCGAGCTGATCCGCGATCACCGAAAGGGGCAATGGCACACAGAACTGGCGCAGGACCGAAAAACGACCGTCTTGAATAAAGCCGGCGATGAGGTCGTCGGCGACCTTCTGAATATTTGGCTCTAGCTTGTCGACACGACGGGGCGTAAACGCCTTGTTGACCAAGCCGCGGAATCGCTTGTGTTCCGGTGGGTCGGCGGTAAGCATCGTGTCGACGTTGGGGTACCCCTCACTTTGGACGTCCCGCAGTTCCTCGTCCTGCGCCGCTTTTCCCGCCATCGCCTGACCGAAGCGATTCGAAAAGTCTTCGTGACGCTTGAGTGCTTCATGAACCAGGTCGTACGAAGACACCAGCACCAAGTTCGTGTTTGGGTCGCGATAGACGGGTGCATCACTGACCAGCATGCGATTGAACTCGAACGGAGACTCAAGCACCGCCGGGTCGAACGGGTTGAAGTCCCCAAGCACCTTCGTTGACTCGCTCATGAGCAGAAACCTCCGTCCACCGGCAATTCAACGCCGGTGATATAGCTCGCGTCGTCAGAAGCCAAAAAGACGATCGCAGCCGCGATCTCTTGAGGCTGCGCGACGCGCCCCATTGGATGTGCACTCGCCAGCATCGCGAGCCCTTGTTCGCGGTCGGGCGCCATCTTGACGTAGGGCTCAACCATTGGCGTCTCGGTCGCACCGGGGTGCACAGAGTTGCAGCGAATGTTCCATCGCTGTTCGGCACAGCGAAGCGCAACCGACTTCGTGAGCATTCGCACCGCCCCCTTGCTGGCGCTGTACGCCGGGAATGCCGAGCCCCCGCGAATGCCCAGGGTCGATGAAATATTGACGATCGACCCGCCGCCGCTTTGTCGAAGCGCGTCGACGGCGGCGCGACAACCGAGAAAGACGCCGTCCGCGTTGACGTTCATCGTTTGTTTCCAATGCTCGAAGCTTGCGCTGTCGATCGCGGCCGGGACGCTAATGCCCGCTGCGTTGATCCAAATGTGAAAGCCACCCAACTGCGCTTCCGCATCGGAAACCGCGCTTTTCCAACTCGACTCCGCGGTCACGTCGAGGGAAACGAACACCGCAGACTCGCCAAGCTCGGAAGCCAGCTTCTGCCCCGCTTCCTCTTGCAGGTCGCCGATCGCGACACGCGCACCCTCGCGAACCATCAGCCGTGCAGTCGCGGCACCGATCCCCGATGCGCCACCCGAAATGAAGGCCGTCTTTCCCGCGAGTCTCGTCATGCCACACTCCTGTCTAACTTCATTTGGTTTCGTCCGCTGCACTTTCCAGGAGGAGGCGGGCAACGCACGCCCCGCTTTCAATTCGGGAAGGCTGTTTCGAAATACCGCAGCGGCATGTTTCGGTGCACCAGCTGCCTCAAGTTACTTGACCGCATTGATGAATTCTAACGGCTTCGAACGGTTATTGCGGATGAAACTGATTCCGGTGCGGGTGATGTCCGCACCGGCCCGAATTTGCAGTTCAATTTCTCGCG
This sequence comes from Myxococcota bacterium, assembly GCA_041891195.1. Lineage (GTDB taxonomy): Bacteria > Myxococcota_A > UBA9160 > UBA9160 > UBA4427 > DUBZ01. Next base: position 3,011 of record JASDVE010000075.1, read on the forward strand.
CCGACGAACCCGCAACGTTGACCATCTTGAGTTCGACGTTGGCACTTGGCGTGCCTGTGTAGTGGTCGAAGCGACTGCTCTGGAACCGATTTAGGGGCATACTCCTTCTGTCACCACGCCCAACAGAAGGAAGCCTCCAAATGTCCGATTTAAAAATTCGCCCCACAGCCCACGCCCTCGGCGCCGAAATCCTCGACGTGGATCTCAGAGATCTACCCGATTCGACCTTCGAACGAATTCGAAGCGCATTTGTTGAACACGGTGTGATCTTCTTTCGAGATCAGAAGCTGACTCCGGAACAGCACATCGCATTTGCCGAGCGCTGGGGCGCGATTAACATCAACCGTTTCTTCGGCAAGCTTGAGGGGCATCCCCGGATCGCGGAGGTGCGGAAAGAACCTGGACAGACCATCAATATTGGCGGTAGCTGGCACACCGATCACTCCTACGACGAAATCCCCGCAATGGGGTCGATCCTGCTCGCCCGTGAAGTTCCTCCAACTGGAGGCGACACCCTCTTCGCCAGTATGTACGCCGCCTACGACGCGCTGTCGGACGGCCTCAAAGAGACCCTTGAAGGATTGAACGGCGTGCACTCGAGCCGACACGTTTTCGGCAGCGCGATGCCCGAGAGCGGAGAATTCGACGGCCGCATCGGAAACGCCGCCGCTGCGACCCAAGACGCGATACACCCGATGGTGATCACGCACCCCGAGAGCGGTCGCAAATCTCTCTACGTGAACCCGGGCTTCACCATCGGAATCCAAGATTGGAACTCGGAAGAATCAGGCCCCCTGCTGAAGTTTCTTTATCGCCATGCGGTGCGACCTGAATTTACGTACCGCTTTCAGTGGCAAGCGGGGTCAATCGCGTTTTGGGACAATCGTGCAACGTGGCACTACGCACTGAATGACTATCAAGGCGAGATGCGGTTGATGCACCGAATCACCCTCGACGGGAGCGCACTAAGTCGCGCACAAGCGGGCTAACCTACAGGGCGCCAGTCGGTTTCGAAACCGAGCTGCCACGGTTCGTTCGGCGCTTTGCCTGCACTGTGTCCAATCGACGTAAACCTCGAAATCGGCTACCCACCAGAAGTCGTCGCACACCGAATGAAGTCGCGGTACGTCGTGAAGGTTCAAGACGGCGACCGGTCCATTACTGCAGAACACTGCGGAACACTCCAGAACACAGCAGAACAGCGCAGTATCAACACTTTCGAAACGCGATCGCAAGCAGCACTCGCGTGCCATCAAGGGGACATGAGCGTTGGAGAAGATCCGAATCGCAATTGCTGGTATCGGAAACTGCGCCAGTTCCCTGCTTCAGGGCATTGAGCACTACCGAGACAAGAGCCCGGAAGACGCCGTCGGCCTGATGCACTGGGACCTCGGCGGGTATCGCCCTTTTGACATGGAAGTGGTTGCGGCCTTCGACATCGATGTGCGCAAGGTGGGCAAAGACGTCAACGAAGCCATCTTTGAGCCGCCGAACTGCACCACCATTTTCTGTGGATCACTCTCAAAAGCGAAGGTGCCGGTCAAGATGGGTTGCATCCTCGACGGTGTTGCGAGCCACATGACGGATCACCCCGATGCGCGAACTTTCGTGCCTTCGGACGAACCTGAAGCCACCGCCAATGACGTCGTCAATGCCCTGCAACAAAGCGGCGCCGAAGTCTTGATCAACTACCTCCCTGTCGGCTCCGAAAAGGCCGCCCGGTTCTACGCCGACTGCGCCCTCGAAGCCGGTGTCGCGCTGGTCAACTGCATTCCGGTATTCATCGCAAGTGACGAGGCCTACGCAAAGCGCTTCGAAGATCGGGGGCTCCCGATTGTTGGCGACGACATCAAGGCGCAACTCGGCGCCACCATTACGCACCGCACGCTCACCGACTTGTTCCACAAGCGCGGCGTAAAGCTCGAACGCACCTATCAGCTGAACACCGGTGGCAATACCGACTTCCTCAACATGCTCAATCGCGATCGCCTCGCATCTAAGAAAGAGTCGAAGACAGAAGCCGTTCAGTCTGTCGCAGCCGAACGCATCAACGACGACAACATCCACGTCGGCCCCAGCGACTACGTCGCCTGGCAGAACGACAACAAGGTCTGCTTCCTCCGCATGGAGGGCACGATGTTTGGCGACGTCCCGATGAACCTCGAACTCAGGCTCTCGGTTGAAGATTCACCCAACTCAGCGGGCGTCTCCATCGACGCCATTCGTTGCGCAAAGCTCGCGCTGGATCGAGGCATTGGTGGGCCATTGCTGTCGCCATCGGCCTTCTTCATGAAGCACCCGCCCGAGCAGCGCACCGACGACGACGCGCATCGGCACACCGAAGAGTTCATCGCGGGAACGCGACGGGTTTAGCCGTCTCGGGCTAGGAGTCTGCCCTCGACTTCGACCGGCACGCCTGTCATGAAGGCCTGATTCGATAGCGGATCAAAGCTACCGGGCCCCGTCGGAAGCAGCGCGTTTGGATTCACGCCGGGAGTTCGCTGTGCGACCTGCATCCCGGGCGTCTGCCCGTTGCCCCAACCGTGAGTCAGGGCAACGACACCACGTGCAAGATCGGCACTGGTTCGAAGCGCAACGATCACCTCGCCCCAGTCGTTAAAGAGACGGACTTCGTCGCCGTCCGCGACCCCACGCACCTTGGCGTCTTCGGGATGTATCAATAGGTAGTTGCGATCCTTCGTTCCGCCCTTCATACGGTCGAGATTCGCGTACCAACTGTTGTGCATGTACGGGTCTCGCAGCGTGATCATCTTGAGTCGCGTTCCGGCTTCTTGTTCGAGTTCTTCAAATTCATTCGCGCAGCGTGCGAAGGCTTCAGCGAAGGCAGCCGGACAACAATCGACCTTCATGTCGTCGGTCTGCAGCTGCTCGTTATAGAAGGCACCCGGTTCGAGGCCTTCGAACTTCAGACCATGGGGCTCGGCGCGCACCGTTTCGAGACTCAGGCTGCGCCCGCGAAGCATATGATCGATCCGCCCCCACAGACCGCGCGCTTCGGCTTCACTCATATCGCCGTCACCCTCACCGCCGTCGAGGCGTTCGTGATCGAACGGAGACTTCAGCTCCATCGCCTGGGCGATCTTGCCAAGAATCCACCACTCCTCGCGCCTTTCGGCATAAGGCTCGACCACCCTCTCGGTGAACTGTATCCAGGGTTCGAGCTGCAGACCGAGGCCGGTGATGTTGATGTCTTCGCGTTCGAAGCTGTCGGCGCTGGGCAAGACGTAGTCTGCGTACTCTGCCGTCGCGTTGCGGTACAAGTCGATCACGACGAGCAGGTCGAGCTTCTTCATCGCAGAGCGCAGGCGCGACTCTCCACCAATCGACAGCACAGGGTTTCCGGCGACGACGAACATCGCGCGAACCGGGTCGTCCTCCGCTTCAATGTAGTCGGGCATCAAGTTTCCTGGGAGCGCTCCTTTGCGCATCGTTCCAAACTCAGCTTCTATAAAACTTTCGCTGTACGGCCGGCGTCCCGCCTTGGCGCTCGCGTAAAAGCCAACCGACAGGATGTTGCCACCGCGTCGATCGAGGTTGCCTGTCACGAAGCTCAACATGTGGAGCAGCCAATAGGCGAGCGTTCCCTGGCGACCCATGTTCACACCCGTCGACATGTGGACAGAAGCGGCCTTCGCGTTTGCAAAGTCTAGGGCGAGCGCGCGAATCACATCTGCGTCAATACCGGTGACACCCGCGACACGCTCCGCCGGGTAGTTCGCCACGAACGCGCGTAGTTCGGCAACATGTTTGCCGTGCGTCTTCACGACGGCGGCGTCGAATCCAGGACCGCGATCGATTTCTTGAATGAGCGCGGCGAGAAGGTACACGTCTGTATCTGGACGAATAAGCAGCGTGTCGCCTGCCTTCGTTTTTTCGCTTTCAATGCGCCGCGGGTTTACGTGGACAACGCGACCGCCACGGGCGACCACGCTCTTGATGACGCGAATGGGGTCACTAATAGACAAGAAACTCGCGTGACTTACCCGAGGGTTTGCGCCGAACGACAAAAAAAGTTCTGTGTGGTCGAGGTCCGGCACCGGATGCATGGTGCTCGAGCCGAACACCGCTTCACTACCCGCAAACTTGTTCGCGCAGTCCTGGGTTCCCGACGAAAACATGCGTTTGGTACCGATTTGCGCGAATAGCGCTCCGATCGCGGGGCCGGCCAGGGTGTTGAAGGCCGTCGGATTCCCAATGTAGGGAGCGAAAGCATTCGGGCCGTTCTTGTCGATGATTTCACGCAAACGCGAGCTGATGTCTCCGATGGCTTCGTCCCAGGTTACGCGTTCAAAGCTTCCGTCCTCGCGACGCCTCATTGGGTAGTTGACGCGGTCAGGATCTCGGTGGATCTCGTCTCCCGCGAGCCCCTTGTTGCAAGCAAAGCCGCGCGTCACCACATTGGCTTTGTCGGGACGCAACCCGGTGAGCTCTCCGTTTTCAACAGTTGCGATCAAACCACAAGCC
>JASDVE010000076.1:0-7488 GCA_041891195.1 Myxococcota bacterium
CGATCTCGGCCGCGCGGTCGTACTGCGCTTCGGAAATCGCGCCGAGGGAGATCAATTCTTCTCGGGACGTGAGTTCGTCGTGCTGACCGAAGTCGGCCTTGGTGGTCGGGGTCAGGAGTGGCTCGGGAAGCTTTTCGTGGCGCTGCATTCCGTCGGCGAGTTCGTGGCCGCAGTAGCTTCGCTTGCCACTGTCATATGCGGTCCAGATCGAAGTGGAAGTCGAGCCGGTGAGGTAGCCACGGTAAACGAATTCGACCGGGAGCAGTTCGCAGTTGCGAACGCGGGTGACATTCGGGTCGGGGACGTCGATCACATGATGGTCGATTGCACCGGTAATTCTGTCGAACCAGAACGCGGCGGCCTGGTTCAGCACCTGGCCCTTCAAGGGCAGCGTGCCGATCACGACGTCAAAGCTGCTGACGCGGTCGGTGACGACGATGTTTCGCTCGTCTCCTTTTACGTAGCTATCTCTGACCTTGCCGACGTGGCGATCGCCCAGGCCGGTAAATTCGGTGTGGTCCAGGGTCTTTGCGCAAAGTTCTTCTAGCAGCTTGATGTCGACTCCCACGAGGGTCTCCTGCGCAGCGTGATTGGGCTGCGTTGTGTGCGGGTTTGTATTTGACGGTGTGGTCACGAGAAAATCACGGGAAATTAGCTTCACCGCTGATCGAGGTTCAGAAGGGCTGGGGTGTCTCGACGAGCACAGATCTTAGCCCGACAAAGCCGCGCTGGCGCGTTCGATTCACTTGATCGTCACAGTTGCACATTGGCGGTGGCGGTGCACCGAGACAAACGTCGAACTGATCGCGTTCCGCGTTGACCCCCGGATTACCGCCGGGTAAACTGCCGCCTTCTTCGTACCGGATTCGAAAGGCAAAACCATCTCCCGCTCTTCCCGTGGGGCGATACAGTTTTTTGTATTGGCCGGGTGTTACCAAACCCGTTCAAGGCCGTATCGACAGACGCACAGGGAGCTGATTTTTGGCGAACCTTTTGACGATTGGAGTGCTTGAGTGACTGCCCGCCCCCCTGCGAGCGACGCCCCTGTGTCGACGCCTGCGTCCGCCGACTCGAACCGGGTTGAGCTTCGTCCCGTGACCGCTGGCGAAAATGCCACGTTCGAGTCCCTGAGCGATGAAGAAATGGAAGCGCTGCGGCTCGCCCGGGAAGCAGACCATTTTCACGACGAATGCGGCGTGTTTGCGATATCGGGACACGACGAAGCCTCAAACATCGTTTACCTCGGGCTATACGCCTTGCAGCACCGCGGCCAGGAGAGCTGTGGAATCGTGGCAAGCAATGGGCACGAGCACACCGCCCACCGCGCCATGGGTTTGGTTGCAGACACCTTCGGCGACAAGGTGCTGAAGAGACTCCCGGGTCGGCACGCCATTGGCCACGTTCGCTATTCCACCGCAGGCTCGAGCAGCTTGCGAAACGCTCAGCCCATCTGTGTCAATACAGATGGCGGTCCGGTCGCCATCGCGCACAACGGCAACATTGTGAACGCGGTTGCGATTCGACAAGAGCTCGAAGGGCGTGGGTCGATCTTCAGTTCCACGTCGGACAGCGAGGTGATCCTGCACTTGCTCGCGCGTTCCCGTGAAGCGTCCCTCGAAGAGCGGTTCATCGACGCGCTGTCTCGGGTCAAAGGCGCGTTCAGCGTCGTGTTGCTGACCGACGAAATGCTAATCGCCGCGCGCGACCCTAGCGGCTTCCGTCCACTCAGCCTCGGGCGCCTCGGCAATTCATACGTGGTGGGCAGTGAGACCTGCGCATTTGACCTGGTTGGCGCCGAGTTCGAGAGAGACATCGAGCCTGGCGAAGTCGTCGTGATTCGCCGCGGGCGAATTCGGAGCTTGCGCCCGTTTACCCGGAATGCCCCGAGTCACTTCTGCATTTTCGAATACATCTACTTTTCGCGACCGGATTCAAATCTCAACCGTAAGAACGTGTACGCCTATCGCAAGGATTTAGGGCGCGCACTCGCGGACGAACATGCGGTCTCGGCAGACCTCGTCGTCCCTGTTTTGGATTCGGGCACGTCGGCTGCTTTGGGTTACGCAGAGGCCGCCGGCATCCCATACGAGACGGCCCTCATCCGGAACCACTACGTGCGAAGAACGTTTATCGAACCTGCGCAGTCGATTCGCATGTTTGGTGTGAAGGTCAAGCACAACGCTATCCACAGCATGCTCGAAGGGAAGCGAGTTGTGTTGGTCGACGACTCGATCATTCGTGGAACGACGCTGGTGAAGATTGTTGCGATGTTGCGCAATGCGGGTGCTCGGGAAGTGCACGTTCGCATTTCGGCACCGCCCACCATCGGGCCTTGCCACTACGGTATGGACACGCCCACGCGAGAAGAGTTGATCGCACACAACCATTCGGTGGACGAGATTCGCGACATCATCGGTGCGGACAGCCTTGGCTTCCTTTCACTCGATGGTCTGCGTAAGACCGCCGAAACGGAGCTTAAGCGCGGCATCTGCGACGCGTGCTTTTCGAACGAATACCCGATCCCTATTGATCCCGAACAACAGATCCCACAGCTGTCGTTGTTTCGAGCTAACGAAGAAGAGCGCTTCGAGGATGATTGATCGGGAGAGAGGGGAAGTTTGACCATGCAAGTCCGCGGCATGCTGGATCTTGAGACGCTTACGCGACTCATCAACGATGGCGAAATCGAGACGGTGATCACGGCTGTCCCCGATTTATATGGCCGGCTCATGGGCAAGCGCATCGTCGGTCGCTTCTTCTTAGAAGAGATCGCCGAAGGCGGCATGCACGCCTGCGACTACTTGCTTGCCTGCGACATGGAAATGAATCCGACCCCGGGTTATGCGTTCACGAGTTGGGAAACCGGCTATGGCGACATGCGGGGGCTGCCGGACTACAACTCGCTGCGTCATGCCGCCTGGCTGGACCGGACTGCCATCGTGGTTTGTGACGCGCTCGAAGAAGAACGGGACGAACCTGTTGCAGTTGCGCCGCGCAGTATCTTGAAGCGCCAGGTGGAGCGTGCCGCGGCAAAGGGCTTCGTTCCCTATATGGGGAGCGAACTCGAGTTCTTTCTCTTTCGCGAGACGTACCGCAGTGCGCGCGACAAGCACTACGCGGACCTCGACCTTCGCCAACAGTACAACGAGGACTACCACCTGCTTTCAGGGGGCATGGCAGAAGACGTTGTTGGAGCCATTCGCAGCGGTGTCGACGCGAGCGGGATCCCGGTCGAATTCAGCAAAGGCGAAGCGAGCCCGAGCCAGCATGAGATCAACCTGCGCTACGGCGCGGCAATCGAAATGGCGGATCGACACGTTATTTACAAACTCGCTGCGAAGGAGATCGCCGCGCGTCGCGATGCGGCGATTACCTTCATGGCGAAGTGGCACTCTGAGCACGCCGGAAACAGCCTGCACATCCACATGAGCTTCACCGACCCCGAAGGCGGCGCGGTGTTTTGCGACCCCGACAAGAAGGGCGAGCCCATTGCGGGAACCCACGCGTACCCATCTGACACCTTTCGCCATGCGGTCGGGGGGTTGCTGAAGCATGCGAGCGCGCTCTCGCTCCTGTTCGCACCCAACGTGAATTCCTACAAGCGGTACATGGAAGGTACGTTTGCGCCGACGCGGATCGCGTGGAGCTACGACAACCGTACCGTTGGCTTTCGGGTAGTTGGCCACGGACCGTCGCTGCGCATCGAATGTCGGATCCCCGGTGGCGACGCGAACCCGTACCTCGCGTACGCAGGCATGATCGCGGCAGCGCTCGACGGGATCGAAAACAAGACGGACCCGGGCCCGCTCTTCGAAGGCGACGGTTATATGGCCGAAGCCCTGCCACGGGTTCCGCATTCGTTGCGGGACGCGATCGACGCCTTTGGGAGTAGCGCGTTTATGCGCGAGGCCCTCGGCGAGGAAGTTGTCGAACACTTGCTCCACTTCGCACGAAGTGAGCAAGAGGAATACGACAAGGCGGTCACCGACTACGAGCGCGCGCGGTACTTCGAGCGCATCTGACCGCGCGGTTCCGTTGCGATGGCAGTCGTTCGGCTTGAACACCGCTCACCGACTCGATTTGCGCCTGATTCGAATTTGTTCTCTGAAAAAATCGGATAGGTGCTCGCGTTCGGTTTGTTCGGCAATGAATCGAAGTCGGTGTAGGTCCGGCTTGGGATTTCGCTTTCCAGGGCGAAAGATCCTACGGGAGTGGCACCTGGTTGTCGGTTGCGGGGATGACGGTCGGCAACGTGCTCAATGTGATTCCCGAGCCCAACGACGCGATCTTCCGGGCCATTGCGGGTCGGTGTGAGCAGAATCTCATCACGCTGCGCTGAAGGTTCTTGCGGCGATATCGGTCTTTCCAAGCCAACCGAACCCAGCCTTGGCTATAGGTCTTGTGCGGGCCAGCTATGTGCTCGAATCATGGTCTTATGACGAAGGAGTCGGCTTTGGCTGAAGGGGCAAACGAACTAGAAGGACGCAACGCGCTCATTACCGGAGCGGGTAGCGGCATCGGGCGCGAGGCCGCGCTTTTGATGGCAGGCGCCGGAGCTCGGGTGATTGTTTGCGACGTCGATGAAGCCGGCGGAACAGAAACGGTGTCGCGAGTCTGCGCAGCTGGGGGCGAAGCCGATTTCGTGCGTGCCGACGTTTCGAAGGCAAGCGACATCAAAAATGCCGTTGAGTTCGCGAAGAGTCACGGCGGCTTACACGTCATGTTCAACAACGCCGGCATCTTCCCCGAAGACGATGGTTCGCCGCCCGACACGACCGAAGACGTTTGGGACTTGGTGATGAACGTCAACTTGAAGGGTGTCTTCTTGGGTTGCAAGTACGGCATCCCCGCCATGATCGAAGCGGGCGGCGGTTCGATCATCAACACCGCTTCATTTGTTGCGGTGCTTGGTGCGGCGACCTCGCAGATCGCTTACACGGCGAGCAAGGGCGGCGTCTTGGCGATGACGCGCGAGATCGCCGTCGAATACGCGCGCCAAGGTATTCGCGCGAACGCGCTTTGTCCCGGCCCAGTCAACACGCCTCTACTCGAAGAGTTCTTGCGCGACCCGGAAAAGAAGGCGCGCCGGCTCATCCATATCCCGATGGGGCGCCTCGCGGAAGCCAGCGAGATCGCGCGTGCCGCTCTCTACCTCGCATCCCCGTCGTCATCCTATGTGACGGGCACAACCTTCATGGTCGACGGCGGAATTACGGCGGCGTACGTTACGCCTGAGTAGCGCTTCAGCTTTTGGCGCGGCTCAAGCGCGGTACATCTCCACGTTGCAGGAGCGTGTCACGCCGGAAGTGCTCGTCGTCGGGCTCGGGGTGATCGAGATTGTAGTGCAGACCGCGACTTTCTTTTCGGAAGAGTGCGGCTTGCGTGATGAGTTCGGCCGTTGTCGCAATGTTACGTAGCTCGATCAGATCGGGTGTGAGTTTGAAGTCCCAGTAGTACTCGTTGATCTCGTCGCGCATGAGCTCGATGCGGTGCTTGGCTCGAGCAAGGCGTCGGTCGCTGCGCACGATGCTGACGTAGTTCCACATGAAGCGCCGAATCTCGTCCCAGTTCTGGGTGATGATCACGGCTTCGTGACTTTCGGTCGCATTGCCCGATTCCCATGCTTCGAGTTCACCGGGAGGTTCGACTTCGGGTAGCCGTGCGATCGATTCATTCGCGGCGTTTTCCGAAAACACCATCGCTTCAAGCAGGGAGTTTGACGCCAACCGGTTTGCTCCGTGAAGGCCGGTGTTGGCAACTTCGCCCGTTGCGAACAGGTTCGGGAGATCGCTCTCGCCGGAGAGCCCTGTTCGTACGCCGCCGCAGCTGTAGTGCATGGCGGGGACCACCGGGATCGGTTCTTTGGTGATGTCCATCCCAAATGACATACAGCGCTCGTAAATTGTCGGGAAGCGCGTTCGGATGAACTCCCCATCTTCATGGGTGATGTCGAGGTGCACAAAATGATCACCCGACTTTTTGAGTTCGGTATCGATCGCGCGCGCCACAATGTCGCGAGGTGCAAGGTCTTTGAGTTCGGAGTAATCGCTCATGAAGGCCGCGCCCTTCACATTGCGCAAGATGCCACCTTCTCCGCGCACGGCTTCCGTCACCAAGAACGAACCGGCGTCTGGGTGAAACAAGCACGTCGGGTGGAACTGCATGAATTCCATGTTCGCGAGCGTCGCGCCGGCGCGATACGCCATCGCGGCACCGTCGCCCGAGGCAATGTCGGGGTTGCTTGTATAGAGATAGACCTTGCCCGCACCACCCGTGGCCAGCAGCGTGATGCGCGCCGCCATGCGGAGCACTTCGCCCGAACGCGTGTCGAGCACATAAGCGCCGAGTGCGCGGTTCGGCTCGGTGCGGCCCGTCTTGTGTGCGGTAATGAGGTCGACTGCGATGTGATAGTCGAGCAGTTCAATGTTGGGGTGACGCGACGCCCGGCGAAGCAGCGCGCGCTGGATCTCTTTGCCGGTCGCGTCCCGGTGATGCAGCACCCGGCGTTTGCTGTGTCCGCCTTCGCGACCGAGGTCGTAGTAGAGCTGCGACTCGCCGCCGCGGTCGAAGTCGACGCCGTACCGGAGCAGCGTCTCAATCGCCTCGGGCCCACGCTCCACCACATGGCGAACCACGTCTTCGTTGCACAAACCCGCTCCGGCATTGATCGTGTCTTCGACGTGGTCCTCGAATGAATCGAGTGGGTCGACGACCGCCGCGATCCCACCCTGGGCGTATTGGGTGGCGGAGTTCGAGGCGTTCTTCTTGGTGATCAGCCCTACCTTGCCGTGTTCGGCGACGCGCAGGGCGTAGTGAAGGCCAGCGATGCCGCTGCCGATCACGAGGAAATCGAAGTCGCGCCGGTCGGCCGGTACAGGGTTGATCGTCATGGTTGGCTGAGTGGCTCCGTAGAGGGGGGCGTCGCGGGAGAGGATCACCAAATTATGTGCCGCTGGAAAGGTCCCGCGGTTGACGCGGAAAGCCCTCGTTCGCAGCAGAGGCTAAGGGTCGCAAATGTTGAGGGCAATGGGAAAGGCCCGGCGAATTGATTTGGATCGATTTGGGCTCTAAGGCCGGAAGGGGAAAGCTCCGATGAGAATAAGGTTAGGCGCTTATCGCCACAACTTGCGTGGTCACGGTCGCGTAAAACAATTGATTCGGCATTTGAAAAAGTCTGAAAAATTGTCGTCGGGTGGGAAGCCAGACGCAAACCCGTCCCCAAACCGTTTCATCTCAAACACAAGCCCTGGAGTTTTTTCATTGCAGAACCGGTTCGTCCATATCGCCATCGCATTCGCGATGACGTGCAGCGCGGCTTCGAATGCGCTCGCGAACCCACCTTCTATGTATCGCTTCATCGACGATCGAGGCGTTGTGCACTTCAGCAATGCGCCGAGCGACCGCCGCTACCACGCCATCAAGGTGCCGCGCAAAGTCAAAGCACCAGGCAAAGAAGCCCCGAAACGAACGATACCGGTCAACTACGGC
>JASDVE010000077.1:0-3697 GCA_041891195.1 Myxococcota bacterium
GGCTTCATGAAGTTACTGCAATGCCCGCAAGCACCAATTTTTATTTCCGGGATCTCATCTCCGTCCTGGTACTCATATGCTTGGTTGCCTGCGGCGGAAACGGGAAGAACGGGGGCAGCGATGAATAATGTGAAAGCCGCGGATGCAAGCTCACTGCATTGGACATGAAAGAATTCGACCGCTTCGGGAGTGCCCTTGTCACCTCGGGCGACCGGATCGTAATCGGGTTTCGCCGCAACGAGGATGTGGTTCCGAGTGCTGGTTCCGGCTATGTCTATTCATTCGACGGAACGGATTGGGTCGAAGAACAAATTCTCACCGCGCCAGATGCCGCACCGCTGGACATCTTTTCGGATTCGGTCAGCATCTCGGACGACGTCATCGCAGTCGGCTCGGCCTTCAAAGACGGCGCGGGCCCATTCTCGACGCCGGTGCGACGTACGTCTTCAGACTTTGAAGTCGCGGTCCTCGCGTCGCAGAATCGATGAGCGCGGGGGCGTTGGGGACGCGAATCGGGACATGGCCGAATTTTATGACACGACGGGCTACAGGCGATCATCGCCTCAACTCGCTGCGGCGGGTTCGGCTTCCTTGTCTCTACTGCCGCGCGCGGCGAGCTGTTATATTTTCGCAATGAGACATCTGATCGTCGCGGCAGGCTTTGTCCTTTGCATCGTGCTCGGCCCGCAAGGAGCGAAGGCCATGTGGGCTGAACTCTCCGAAAGTTCTCTGATCGAGCAATCTGAACTGATCGTGACCGGAACATTGCTCGCTCGGACGCTGGTTTCGGTTCCCTCGGCGGCACTCGAGTTGCACTTGGCTGTCATTCAGATCGACACCGTGCTCAAAGGGGATCCGTCGCAGAGAGCTGTTTTGCTGGTACTTCCGGCACCGACGCCCGGTTTCCACAACAGCGGAACGATCACCTACGTTTCGGGCCAGTCGGGGCTCTGGTACCTGCGGATCCGCGCCGCGAACGAAAGCGGTCTGTTTCTCGCCGACCACCCGCAGCGCTTTGTCCCGACCGAGCGTGCGGCCGAACCCATCCGCCGCACCAAGCAGCAACTCGCCCCCTGAAGCACGCCTAGAGAACATTTTTCCTAATACTGCCGTGTTCTTACCCTCCCACCCTTTGCCGGTCCGTGCAAGGAATTTAAAAACCCCTTTGTTTTCAATGTGTTTTACAGTTGCATGCAATCGGCACAGGAATTGCGTGTAAAATACCCCAGTATGAGGGGGCTCGTGTCGTCGCTCAGATGAATCCGTGCTCCTCTTCTCGTATCTCTTGGGAAGGAGAATGGTCATGTGCGACCCCAGTCTCGACTGCCGTACCCGCAGTGCTAGGCATACTTTTTCTACGATTCAGACGCTTTGCACATTGCTGAGCCTCGCCTTGGCTGTATTTGGCACACTTCCGTCGAACGCATCTGCCATCACGATCCTGCGGAACTTCGTGGGCGGGGGCGCATTCCCGATCGCCGGAGGGAGTGGCACGGCTGCACCGGGCAATGCAGTGGGCGGGGGCAATCTGGCCACGATCATCGACGCCGCGGCAGATTACTGGGAGGCGGCGCTCCTTGACCCACACGTGTTCACGATCAATTTTGGTTGGCAAGCACTGCCCGCGGGAAACCTTGGTGTCGCGACCCAATTCAACATTCCTCAGCCAGGATTCGGAGGCGACATTAAATTCGATAGCGATGGGTCCAGCGTATTTTTCCTGGACCCGACGCCTTGGGAGAACTCGGAGTACAACACCCAGACGTTGTCGTCCGTCAACCTTGGCGGCGGGTCGATCAACGTGGGTCGAGTCTATTCGAACGCGAATATCAACGAAGCCTTGAACATAGACTTGTTCACGGTCGCGCAGCACGAGATTGGTCATCTGCTGGGGATTGCCGACATCTTCAGTTTCACCACTCCCACGCTGACCACCACGGCGCCTCGCCCAAACGCGGGCACAGTGATTCCGACGACCTTAATCGGTGGTGGACACATCAACATCCTCCCTTCGCTGATGTTCCCGTCCTTCAGCTCAGGGGTCCGACGGTTGCAGTCGGAAGTCGATATCCTCGCTGCCGCGGAGGCAAATGGCTTTGTCAACATAAACCTCAGCCCAGACATCGTCCCGGAGCCCAGCACCGCCCTCCTCCTGAGTCTCGGCTTGCTCGGACTGACGGCGAAGCGGCGGCGGTAGCGATAAGAAATTATCAAGCAGACCCCAACCACTTCTTGCGATTGGCTGCGCCTCAGTTTTTTAATCTTCCCGTGTTCAGAAAATCTGGCCTCTGAGACTCCTTGGCCAAACTACTCGAGGTATCCAAGAGCGCGCAACGCGTCGCGTGCCTCTTCAGAGAGATCGACGGTGTCGGCATCGCCCGGGCGAGCTGCAGCAGCGCCTTCGCCATCCGGGCTGTGTCGGGCAAGTAGTCGCTCGCGCATCGCCGCAAGGCGTTCGGGTTCTTGGGATGCGATGTTTTCCAACTCATTCGGATCCGCATTGAGGTCATAGAGCTCGAACCGGTTCTTGAAGAGTTCGTGGTGCAATTTATATTGCCCGCGTCGAAGTACGTGGTAACGCTCGAGCCCGACCATTTCGTTGTATTCGCCGGGCGCCTCCGCGAAAAGATCCCTTTCGTCAAACTGATGTTGCTCGTCCATTCGCCAAAGCGGCACAAGAGAGCGACCGTCGATTCCGATGATCGGACGAACCCTCGCGAGTTCAAGAATCGTAGGGGTGAGATCGACCAGGGACACGGGCGTTGCAACCCGTTTGCCTTCGGGCAATCCGGGCCCGCGCACTAGCAGCGGAACCCGGATCACTTCCTGATATTGGCTCGCCGCATGGAATAAGTCCCCATGATCCATCAGCGCCTCCCCGTGATCCGCCGTGATGATGACGACAGCGCGTTTCATCAAACCCTGCTCATTCAAAAAGGCGAACACGCGACCAAGTTCGGCATCGAGTTGATGAATGCCTGCGTCGTAGCGATCGACCAGATGTTCGAGGCCGTCTCCCTCCAGCACACTCTTGCGAAGTAGGTTCGTGAGTGGTGCCCCGGTATTGTCCTTGCAACGGTCGGCTGCTGGGGTCGTGCGACAAGATTCGATGAAGGCGTCGGTCACCCGCAACTCAAAGAGTTCGCGGGTCGTCCCCGTAAACTCGCCGTCGAAGGGCTTTAGAAAAAGCGCTTCGTGCTCGGGGAGCGCGACATAGTCACTATGCGCGTCGATGTAGTGCATAAAGACGAACTTGGGTTTCGTGCTCTTACGCCCCAACCAGTCGAGGGCCTGGTCAGTGACAAGAGTATTGGGGGCGACCCTTGCCCCACCCCCCTTCACGAACAACTTAGTTTCAAACCCGCGCATGAACCCAAACGTATCCCCCGCAAGCCAAGGCGTATTGACCACCGCGTAGGTTTCGAAGCCTGCCCGGGCCAGATCTCCGGCAACCGTCTCCGTGCGCACAGACAGCTTGGTTCCAGGAGACACCACACCGTGTCGTTTTGGATAGAGCCCCGTCAACATGGACGCGTGGCTGGGCAGAGTCCAAGGCGAAGTTGCACTTGCATCCTCGAAAATCACCGATTTCGCCGCAAACGCATCGAGCACGGGGGACGTCGGCCGCTCGTAGCCCGAAAAACCAAGATGATCTGCGCGCAGAGTATCGAGGGAAATCATCAAGATCAGATCCGGG
>JASDVE010000077.1:3707-7481 GCA_041891195.1 Myxococcota bacterium
GCTTCGGTTCGCGTCCGGGGCAACATGTTCCCCGTTTGCGGCGAAGGGGAGTCACCTGAATCCGCGCAAGCGACCTGAAGACACGCCACCAGCGTGTAGTAGAAAACACGCCTTACGAATTTTGAAATCGCACGTCCGCAAGAACGCGCAAGGGGCAACGTCATGGCCACAGCATAGCGGGTCGCCCTGATCTTCATTGTCTATTCCAATTCGATGGCAGCCCATTCGAAGGCGGACGAAATCGCGCGCCAAAAATTAAAAGCCAACGAAGCGATCCGCCACAGAGACATCGAGCGGGTTGCTCATTCGAGTGCGAACGAAGCCCCTGCGAACCCATTCGCCCCGCCCTCCCCCGCGAACGGGACATTGAATGACTTCGCACTTCACTCGACGCAGTCGCCGCCACCTCCTTCTTGCAACGATGGTGAGCGTGGGATGACTCGATCTCTGCGACACGCTTCATGAGAGGCGACCGACTCGATCGATCGTCCGTAACCCGCAGATCTCAAGCGCGGAGATCGTCCGGCTAAAAATCGAACGGGATGCCGTCGTAGGGCGCGAGCGGTGTGATGTCGAGTCGTGCGCGAACCTGCTCTAGGGGCTGCGAGAGGTGTTCGTCCCAGTCCTCTGCCCACAGAAACTTTGCGCGGCGACCGCAGCGGTATGCCTTAAACATAAACGGAATCGCGCGGAAGTTTCCAGCAAGCAGTATCCCGAGTAGGTTGGTCAGTGTGAGCATGAGATATCCGCGATTTCGAATGTTGCCGAAGGTAAATGCGACCGCCCCGCCTTCGCCGAGCATGTCAACGCCATAGCCTGTCATCGTGTGGATCAAGTCATGGAGTGAGCGTGTGCGAACGCGAATAAAATCGTGTTCAGCGCTGACTTCGAATGCGGAATGGGCACGACGCGTATCTTGGTCAATCTGGGCCGGGTCGAGAGCCTCACGCTCCAGAAAGTCTGCGTGGGTTCGCCCGACGCTACCCGGTTCATATTGCTTAAGGGATGCGAGATCAATCAAGGCTGCGGGAAGAGGCACGCGATTTTCGAGGACGCGCTTGCCCTTTTCGCATGCGACAATGCGTCGGTACGTCGAACCGTCATCGTGTCCGCCGACATAAAAGAAAAAACGAGCGGTCGCAGATAGATCGCCCGGGTTCTGGCGAATATCAATCATCGCGCGAACCGCCTTGATGGGACGGACCCGAAAGTGCCAGGTTGGTTCCTCTGTGCTCTGGGTTGCGACGTCGCTCGACATGTCGGAAGACTGCGACAAATTAGTAAAACCGGAAAGACGTCTGTAACGATTCTCATGACAATGCGAGCGCTTACGAGCGCAATATCTCGACCTCGGGGTCGTGCTGCTCGCCTTCCGATGCAAGCCGAAACGACACCTTAACGCCGCCCGAAGACCTTCACGAGAAGCGCCGGCGCCAGTACGATGTCCGCGAGAAACGCGAAGACGATCGTCAGTGCCGTGAGCAGCCCAAAGTA
This sequence comes from Myxococcota bacterium, assembly GCA_041891195.1. Lineage (GTDB taxonomy): Bacteria > Myxococcota_A > UBA9160 > UBA9160 > UBA4427 > DUBZ01. The sequence continues at coordinate 5,202 of JASDVE010000077.1, forward strand.
GAACAGGTTCGTCAGGTAGGCCTGAGTGTAAATCGCGAACCCGAGGGCCAGCACGATGCTCGTAAAGAGCAGTGCCTGTCCCGTGGTCTCAAGGGTTTTGCGCACCGCGACTTCCACGTTTTCGTGTTCGTCGAAGTAGCGTCGAAAGTTATGCATAAAATGGATGGTGTCGTCGACTGCGAGCCCCATCGCCACACTCCCAATCAACAGCGTGAACGTGTCGAGTGGAATGTCGGCCCAGCCCATGATGCCGAGGGTCAACAATATCGGCGTCAAGTTTGGGATCATGGCCAACAAGCCGATCCGGACGTTTCCGATTAACAAGACCATGAGCGGCGTGATGATGGCGAGGGCCATCGCGTAGCTGCGCAGCATGGTTTGGATGACGGCCGTCATTGTCGCCCCGATTACGTGCACGATTCCTGAAACTCGGATCGACACTTCGGGCCCGAAGACGCGATCGGCTTCTTCGACAACAGCCTGAATGAAGGGCGGAAAGGCCATGGCATCATTCATGGGAACGCGGACCGTGATTCGTCCACTCTGAAACGTGGAGTCGACAAGATCTTCGACGTCATCGCTTCCCGCATTCTCGAAGAGCAAGAGTTCTTGAGCCACGAGGTTTGGGTCTTCGGGAATCGCATAGTACTCAGTACGATTTTCATTGAGCGCTTGGTGCGTTTCCTTCAGCACGTCTGTAAGCGACTGAACCTTGCCGGCGCGAACGTCTCGGATGTCGAGGGTGTAAATGTAATCGCGCAAGCGGTCGGCCGACTCAAGAAACGCAGGATCATAAAAGCCATTCACCCGGCCGGTATCGACGATCAGTTCGATGTTCCCCATCCCGCCCATGTTCGTGTCCATGGTTTCCATTCCTCGGCGGACCATGTCGCCTTCGGGAAACCAATCGAACGGACTATGGGCGACACGAATCATGCTCGCCCCGTAGACGGAGACAACCACGAGGACAAACGTGGCAACCAGGATCGGCGTGCTGTGGCGCGTCGAGAACACGCCCGCGTCAACCAAGAGCCGCTGCGTAAAGAAGAGCGATTTGGCCTCTGCTTGCGCTCTACTTCGGCCCGGCGAAATCGCAACGAGCGCAGGCAACATGGTCAACGTATAGAAGAGCGAGACCATGACCCCAATCGGGGCGAACACACCAAAGTGCGAGATCGGCAAGAGTTCAGCGGCCACAAAGGAGAGCAGCCCACCCGCCGTCGTTAGACTCGTCATGATGACCGCAAGCCCGGAATGCCCAAGGGCATGGGCAAGCCCATCTTCCTTCGTCAGGCCCCGACGACGACCTTGATAGTAGATCGTCATGATATGAACGGAGCCACCAACACCGACCGCAAGTAGGAAGGTTGGGATGATCTGTGTCGGGGACGTGAGTGGCGTTCCCGTACCCGCCATGATCGACATCGTACTGATGACGGAACAGATCACGGTAACGAGTGGCACCAGCACGGCTCCAACTCGCCGGAATAGCGTTGCAAGGCTAATGACAATGATGAGTAGCGCGAGCGCAGTGAAGCGCCCCATGTCGGCTTGCATCATCAGTGCGAATTGCCCCGTGAGCACTGGCGTGCCGGCCACTTCGATCGTCAAGTCGTCGCTGCGATATTCCTCGAGCATCGCGAGGACCGCACCGATCACTTCGGCCTCTTCCGCTCCGGTCAAGTATGTGACCGGCTCCTCGTCATCTTCCGAACCCGGGTCGCCGCCATCGGCAAAGCCGTCGAGAGCATCCCCCTCCTCACCGAGTTGTGAATAGACTTCGAGTTCGACCATGATCGACGTCAGCTTCCCATCACCGGAGATCAGGCTGTTCTGATAGAACGGGTTCGCACGCGCCTGGCTTTCGAGCGCACGCAACGCCGCATCATCCTCGGGCCAATCTTCCATCAACTCGCCGACGACGAGTTCGTCCCCCTCCCCACGTGTGATGCGGGCATTGACGAGGCTGGTGACGTCGACCACTAAGGGCACTTCGTTTTCGAGACGCGCATGCAGCTCGCGAAGTGTTTCAAGAAATTCGCGTTCAAAGATCGGTGTATTGGGCTCGAGCGAAATGAGGATGAAGGTGTCGCGCCCGTACTGCTCGCGAAACTCGTCATAGATCACCCGTACGGGATCGTCTTGATGAAAGAAACCTTCGAGTGACGCGTCTATATAGAAGTGCTTGAGCTGAGTGGCGGTGCCGGCCGTCATGGCGAGTGCCAGAACGAGGATCCACCACGCTCTGCGATAGACGAAGTGTCCCCAGTTTTCGAGTAG
>JASDVE010000078.1:0-4203 GCA_041891195.1 Myxococcota bacterium
GGCCTAGTCGGGGCGGCCACCGCGCAGCAACTCGACGTCGCCGAAGCCGAAAATCTTGTTCGCAGCGTCTACTTCGAATCGTTTCCGGAAGACGACGCACGACGGATCGGTGCCGACGGCGCCGCGCGTTTAATCGAAATGCTCGATGACGCAACCGAAAGTGGTGCTCACGCGAATATTCTTCTTGCACTGGGGCTATGCGGTCAGCCCAGGTCTCTGGAAGCAATCCGCGACTGGGCCCACACCGCGCGCGACGGCGAGATCAGTCGCGACACGTTTCGAGCCTGGCAGACTTTGCCGTTCGCGATCGGCCATCTCGTTGGTCACAACACAAAAGCAGTCGCACTCCTAGAAGAGCGATTGAAGGCCGCTCCCCCGAACTGGACATTTCGGCATCACCGCACCAGCCGCCTCCGCGCCCAGGCACGCAAGGGCGCGGCCACGGCACTTGGCATGTCTGGCCATCCTGCTGCACGTCGTGCACTAGACCGCGCACTTGAACAAACCCGCAACACCGAATTTCGTGATGTCTTGACCAACGCGCAATCCATGTCGTCGGAGGTTCGACGATGATGTGGTCAACTTGGCACTACAGCATCAACGCAGCGATCACGATCTTCGCATTCGTAATTTTGCTCTTTGCCCCCTCTATCCACGCGGCCGAAACCGTCGATCTCCACAGCCAAGCCTGGTACGTCCACACCGACATGGTCACCGGCGTACAAGACCTCACCTATTGGCAGGGTGTGATCGACGACGCCCTCGCCGAAGCAAACGCGCTGGTCGAAGGCGACAACGGCCCCTTCGACAATCCGTGTTGTTCCCGAATGAACCGCTCCGCTTCCGTGGCGGTCTTTGGCACACCCCTCGATGGACTCGACGTCCTCGACAGCTTGGCCGACCAGAACTTCTACTCTGGCTTCGGCACAGGTTCAGTGGCCTTCCTTCTCGACAGCATGACGTACTGCAGCGGCTCTTCTCCATCGGCGATTGGCTGCGCAGAGACTCCGTTTTGCAGCGGCAACGGCAACGACGACCCCGACCTTTGGATGGCCGTCACCGTCGACGCCTTTGACTCGGGCATCCTTCCTTCGGTCATTGCCCACGAACGCGGCCACAATACCTGCTTGCGTCACGTGTCGGCGAATGCTTGTCAAATCATGCAAGGCACGGCTACGTCCCCCGGCAATGGCGGATGTTTCACGAGCAGCGAGTGCAGCAACTTTCTCAACGGTCGCACCACAACGTCGAGTGGCCTCGACTGCGATTGTCATGTGAATGGCGGCGGCCTCGAAAGCGATGGCACGAGCTGCACCGAAATTGCAAGCGGTGTTTGTTCGGGTGGCGTCTGCGGTGATCCAACCGGCGATGCTGCCGTATCGCTCGTCGCATCTGCGCATCCCGGTGATGCGGGCACGTTTGCACCCGACGACGCGCTTGTGGTGTCCGCGCTCACCGGCGGTTGGTCGACGCTTGGACAAATCACGCCAACAGCCGACGACGTCCAAGGCCTCGCCTATGCGACAGACTCAAGCACGCTCTATGGCGTCATCCCAACGTCGGGCGACGACTCGATCGTCACCGTCGATGCGACCACCGGGGCAGTCATCTCCACGGTTGGAACCATTGCCAATGGAACCTCGGAATTGATCTCGATGGCCTACCACCCGGGGGCGACCTCGGGCGCAGTCGATGATCAGCTCATCATGCTGGAAGTGTCGGGATCAAGTGGAGCCGTTGTCTGGGTCGACCCCGCGACACCGTCGGTCAAAACCACATACGGAAGTCTCATCTGGTCCCCGGCCAGCCTCTTCACCGGGCTCGCATACGACAGCGTGCAGGGCATGCTCTATGCGTCGACGCCTTTTGGGCCCGATGGCTTGTATGAAATCGATCTTGGAACTTGCCCGCCCTCTCCATGCACGTCCAATCAGCTGAGCGGTGCCGACGTGCCGATTTCCGACGGAAGTCTTTCGTATTCGCCAGACTCCCAACGCCTGTACCTGTTGGGAACGTCGTTTGGCGGACAGCGCACGTTCTATCGGTCCATCGACCCGGTTAGCGCGAGCGCGGGCTTGGTTCGAAACCTCGACGAGTTGACGCCCGGGGGCCTTGCCGCGGTTGGGGCGGTCCCCGAACCGGGGACTACCGCAAGCCTGATCGCGGGTGTCGGTCTTGTTGCCTGGTTCGCTCGGCAGCGGCGTAAAACCGACTAGCCTGGGCAAACTCATCCAGAATGTAAGGCGTGACAACTCGGCTCGGCGCTCGCGCGTTAGAGCAGCTTGCTGCCGTAGAGTTCTTCGTTGAAGCCGACGATCACGGTCTTCCCAGCACGCAAAGTAGGTGCACGCAAATTTCCCGTTGGGCCAAGCATGGCCTCGATGGCTTCCTTGGAATCTTTGTCGGCCGCGCCGAACTCGCTGATCTTTTTGCCCTTGGCCACAATCAATTTCGACGCGGCCTTGGCGATTTCTGCCGCGTCCTTCTTGCCGAGTTTCTTGCTGGCCGAAACAACTTCTTTGGGTTCGATCGAGTTTGCATCCAAAAACTTGGACGCTCGGGTACAAGACGTTCAGCCCTTGCGGTTGTAATACCAGTCAACACGTTTTGCCATGATTCCCTCCTTGGCCGCGACACTAACGAGGTGGCCCATCGGCGTCGAGTCTGGCGCGACGATTGGGTAGGCTTGCAGCAGGAGGATCAACCCATGTGGACAACCATTGCGGCAATTTCAGGAACACTCGCCGTGATCGCCGGCGCATTTGGCGCCCATGCATTGAAGGCCCGGCTATCACCCGAACAACTGGAATCGTGGACGACTGCATCGCAATACCACCTGCTTCACAGCATCGTGATCCTTGCCCTTGGTTTATTCGCCGCCCAAAGCGGAAAATCGATCAAACTCCCCGCGTCCCTGTTTGCGGCCGGCATCGTTCTGTTTTCGGGCTCGATCTACTTGTTGGTCCTGACCAAGATGCGCTGGCTCGGCCCCGTCACCCCGATCGGTGGGCTCCTCCTGATCTTGGGCTGGCTTTCACTCATTCGCGTCGGAAACGACTGAACTTCGTTCTTACACCTAGCTGAAGACTCCAGAAACTCTCTACGAGGAACTCGACTCATGCCCCGACTCGAAAACAAGCGCGCAATCGTCACCGGCGCTGCTAGCGGGATCGGACGCGCAACCGCAATGCTGTTTGCTAGCGAGGGCGCCCGCGTCGTCTGTATTGATGTCAATGGCGCTGGCGTCAACGAAACGGCGGCTTCCATCGAGGCAGGTGGAGGAGAAGCACGCGCAGTGGAGGCGTCGTCCCGGGACGAAGCCGCGACCCAAGCCGCAATCGATCTCTGCGTTCGAGACTTCGGCGGGCTCGAAGTTTTCTACGCGAATGCCGGCGTTACCGGTCCGATGGCGAGCTTGCTCGACATCACTGCCGACGACTGGGTCCAGGTGCTCGACGTCAACTTGATCGGCGTGTTCATTGGAATCAAACACGCCGCACTGCACATGAAGGACAACGGCGGAGGCTCTATCATCTGTACCGCTTCCGTTGCAGGCCTTCGTTCGGGCGCCGGGCCTGCCCCTTACAGCGCAAGCAAAGCAGGCGTAATCAACATGGTTCAGGTCAGTGCGCAACAACTGACCGGAACTGGTATTCGCGTCAACGCAATTTGTCCGGGATTGATTGAGACTGGCATGACGAAACCCATGTTCGACATGGCGAAGGCCGCGAAGAAGGAAGACAAGATCGGCCAACTCAATCCACTGCGACGCGCAGGCGCGCCAAACGAGATCGCCGGTGCTGCGCTCTTCCTTGCGAGCGACGACAGCAGCTACGTCAACGGGCAAGCATTCGCCGTCGACGGCGGCCTTTCGAGCAGCTTGCCGGTCGTGCCTGGGCGCATGGCATAACCAGCACAAGGATCGCCTGAATCGTTCTCGTTTGTGAAGCGTTTCATCTTGGAGCAAGTTTATGATTCACGCTCTGGAACGACCGGTCGAACCCGGTTTACCCGGGCGAGACACCCCAATCCGTTGAGTGTGATGTTGTGATGTGCTGTAAATAAAGGCGAGGCGCTTGGGGCCCGGAACGCGAATTCCGGCCTGATTTGCTTGTCGACCGCTGATCCATGAACGCGGGCCGCTCAAAACGTCGAATCGAGACAGCACCCAAGAATGCCAATTGACTCGGATCGTGCATACGG
>JASDVE010000078.1:4213-7465 GCA_041891195.1 Myxococcota bacterium
CGCTTGACGAGCGGGCCCAGGCGCGCGCCACGCTTGAAATCGCCCCCGGAAGGGGCCTAATGTCTCCGTCTGGCTTTGTTTACTGCGTCAGAAGAATACCAGCAGGGAACTTGCTCTCGCTTTTGCGTGATACTAACTCCATGTCAAGTCGCTAAGGGATCGCACGCCACATGCTCACTCATCCAGAGACCAGCAGATTTCGCCGGGTCGTCTCGGGCGATGCCCAGATACGGCCCGGGCCGCGCACACGTACTCTGAAATCGCCCAAGAAGGCAAGCATGCGAGATGCATCCGATGAGGTAGATAACGATGTTGCTCTGACCGCAGTGGAAAGCGAAACCGCCCTGTCGCGCGAAAGTGAGCTGTCTCACGAGCCCGGCTCGCAACCCGCCCGGATCCCAGGCTACGGCGTAGCCATCGTCAACTACAAAACCTATGACGACGTTCGACGCTGCATGGCCAGCGTAAAACGACAGAGCCATACACCGACTTCCGTCGTCCTCATTGATGTCGACTCCGATGACGCGCAACTCGAAAGCGTGCTGAGCGAGTTCCCGGGTTTAATTTGTGAGTCGCGAACCAACGAGGGTTTCGCGTCAGGTGCCAACCGCGCACTCGCGCGCTTACATGCCGAGAGTTCGGCCATCGAATTCATGCTCCTGATGAATCCCGACGTCGAACTGGCACCCGACTTTTGTGAGCGCATGCTCGATGGCATGGTGCGACACCCCCGCGCGGGCCTCGCTTCGGGCAAGCTCGTGCGTCCAGGCGAAGTCACGATCGACAGTACTGGGATCACGCTCCCGCGCAATCGCCGACCCCGCGATCGAGGGAGCGAAGAACTGGACCGAGGGCAGTTCGAACATGACGAGCACATGTTCGCCGCCAGTGGTGCCGTCTTGATGTTGCGAACGAGCGCACTCGCAGACCTGGAAATCGATGGTGAAATCTTCGACGAAGATTTTTTCATGTATCACGAAGACACCGACCTCGCCTGGCGCGCAAGCAAGCTCGGCTGGGAGTCGCGATATATCCACACGGCCTACGCGATTCACACCCGTCGCTGGCGTCCGCATCAGCGCTTCGAAATCGAACCGCGCATTCGACAACATTCGTTCAAGAACCACTACCTACAGATCATCAAGAACGATGAGCTTCGATACTTTTTGCGCGACTTCCCAATCATTTTCGCGTGGGAGGTTATCCGTCTGGGCTACGCGATATTGAAAGACCGCGCGCTACTCAAAAGCTACGCCGAAGTTGTGCGACTCGCGCCACGCGCATTTCGAAAGCGGCGCATGATTCGTGCGCGCATGAAGCATTTAGGCATCTCGCAGATCGACCCCATCAACTAGAGCGATTTCAAAACCGAAGCTGCCTCCCAGCGGCTGCTCGGACTTCGGAAGCGCGCATGACTCTACCCACCCACCAAATCGGCGACGCTCCCCGTCGCGTGCTGGTCGTTGCTGGCATGCACCGAAGCGGTACGTCGACGCTCACGGGGATCCTGCATAAGCTCGGCGCGGCGCTTCCAAAACGCATGATTCCACCGGGCCGCGGCAACCCTCGCGGCTACTTCGAGTCAGAAGTGCTGTACCCCCTTCACGATGAATTGCTCGCAGACGCGGGCTCCGCCTGGGACCAGCAAAAAGGGCCGAGCGGCACTTGGTTTCATTCCGACGCAGCCGCACGCTGGGTCGACAGACTTGCCGTTGAATTCGAAAACGAGTTTTCAGGTGCAGGACTCCTTCTTTTTAAGGATCCGCGTCTTTGTCGGGTCCTCCCAATTTGGAAACGCGCCTTCCGACAACTCGACATTGAAACCCACTACCTGATTCCGGTTCGCCACCCTTTGGATGTTGCGCGCTCGCTCCAAACCGCAAACGAAGTGCCGATCGCAAACGGCTTGCTGCTGTGGCTCGACTACTTCCTTCGGGCCGAACACGACACACGTGGCTGTGCGCGAAGCTTTCTCCACTTCGATCAATTCACCACAGACTGGCAGGCCACGATCATTCAAGCGTCAGCTTCGGCGGGTATCTTGCTACCCGAGCCTGACCGCGCAACCCAGGCAGACATCGATGCATTTCTCCAGAGGGATTCCGACCCGGCGACTGGGCTTCATGATCCGAGTGTTGATCCGCTTCACCCGTGGATCGCGGAGGCTTATCGCGAAGCCTTGCGCGGATGCGGCGGTGAAGCACTGGACGTAGATGCACTCGACACCTTGGCAGCCGCCTTCAGTCTCGCCGAAGAAGCCTTCGGCCCCGCAGCCGCGACGAGCGAACATCGACTTCAGGTTGAGCGCGACCGGCGTCAAGCCGTCGAGCACGATGTCACCGTTCTCGACGAAAAGCTGAAGACCCGTACCCAGCAACGCACAGCATTGCGCGAGCGACTGACGAAGCGACGCGAAGAAGCCCAGTCCCTCGACGAAAAGCTGAAGACCCGTACCCAGCAACGCACAGAATTGCGCGAGCGACTGACGAAGCGACGCGAAGAGGCCCAGTCCCTCAGAAAGACGACCGAGCTGCTGATGCGATGGGTTCTCGATCAGACCCGGGACACCGACAGACCCGCATCCCCAGAGTTGCGTGCCGCGCTCGCGGCGATCGAAAAGGCGGACCCCGCCTCCATCCCTCAAATCGCATCGACCGCCGTCCTACTGGCAGACAAGAACGTCCAGCTCAAGGCATACGAACGCGAGCAAACAAAACTTTCCGCGCTCGTTGCGAGTGCCGAAAGCCAAGTTGCCACCGCCGAGCAACAGCTGGCATCGACCGAGAACCTTCTGTCCCAAAGCGAGAACGAGGTCGCCGCCCTGAACCGAGATTTAGATTCACTACGCACTGCTCTGCGTCGCGCGGGGGAAGACCTGCGAATCGAACGCGTTCGCTCTGAGGACGCGGCGGTCGAGCAAGCGCGGTTGACGAAGTTGCTCTCAGAACAGTTGCAACCGCGCCCCTCGTCTTAGTTCGAACGATCGCGGAAAAGCGAGAAGCCCTAGACTCGCGCGGCCAGACTTAGCGCCGCAACTCACTGTTCTCTAACAACCATCCCAGCTTGCTCTCCGCGACTTCCATCGAAAAGTAAAGCCTATGGATCGCTTGCATACCCTCTGCCGAAATTTGGGTCGCGACACAGTGCAGGCCGAAACTCATGCTTTGGTTCACCTTGTCCCATCCCGCTTCGTCCGCATGAACCACTCGTACCCGGGCCACGCCATCATCCGACACCCGCGAACGAACCGCG
>JASDVE010000079.1:0-7152 GCA_041891195.1 Myxococcota bacterium
AGACGTAAAGAACACTTTCTGCGCCACCAAAATGCAACACGATGCGACGACCGTCCCAGTCCGAGGACACTTCGAATTCACGTCGATACAACCCGGTAGGATTCGCCTCCGGAACTTCGGGCGGCACGAGACCAAGAGCCGGATCAAAAGGCATCTGAATGTTGGTGTATTGGGGACGATCGAAGCCTTGCATCGTCCAGTTGCCCGGAACTTCGACCTCAGCCCAAGCGTCGTCCGCGTAGTCGGGTTCGAAAAAATTTGGGTCCGCGAAGGCTGGCGACCCACACAGCTCGAACCGCCAACGTCCGTTTAGATCACGAACAAATGGCGAGTCCTCATCGGAAAGACGAACCGCCTGCTCCTCGGTCGAAAACGGAACGAGGGGGCTGCGACTCGGCAGGCGATTCACCGCGGTCAGTTCCGGGTTCATCCACGTGGGCGCCCCCGGAAGTTCGAACCCAAACATGTCGACAATGCCCCCGTGCTACCAGCTGTAGCGAACTGAAAGAATTTCCCAATTGAAGTAAACCCGCTGATCCAACACTTCACCCGGAATCAGATTCACGAGCATGCGGGTGCCGATGCTGATCGCGTCGTCGAGCGGAAAATCGACGCCGGCGCCGATGTTGATCAGAAAATCCGTCGCATCCCGGTCCCGCCCCGGGCGATCCTCTTCCATATAGGTGAGCCCGGCCCCGCCCTGCAGGAAGGGGCGCAACTTCTTCAGCGTCTTGTTCTCGAAGCCCGAAAAATCAAAGATGTATCGGGTAAAGAGTGTGGGCGAGAGGATCACGAAGTCGTCGTCGACGCCGAGTTGCAGGCCGAGTCCAACCGCGACTTCATCGCGGGCCATGGTTTCGATGTCGAGATTCATCAAGAACGAATCAGGTCCCTCGGTGAAGCCGATGCCTCCGCGCACCGCAAAGCGATGGTCGTTCTTCCGTGATGACTCGTAGCGGTCGTGCCCCCGATCACGTTCACGCTCGAAGTCACGGTTGTTCTGGGCTGCCGCAAATGACGCGAATAGCATTGGAATCAACAGGCCGGTCGCAAGAACGTGCTGAAATCGAATCATGCCCCCCCCCAAAAAAAAGCGAGCCCCCACAAGCTGATGGCCTCGCCTTGGCCGCGACGCTAACAGAGCAAACTTACACGCTGCAAGCGCTGCGAACGAAGCCATCCTGCAAACAAGGCTCGGGCTATACTCAGCGAGTGAGCATCTCTGAAACACCGCTGCCGCAACAACCGACCTGCGCGGCCTTACCTGCGCTCGAACGCCCCGAACACGCTGACGCTTGGGTCTTGGTACTGACGTCTCAAAACATCAAGAGCCATATCGTGCGCAATGAGACTGGGTTCGTTGTTCACGTGCCACCGGCCGATGAAACGCGCGCGACAGAAACCATCCGAGTCTGGATGGAAGAAAATCGACCGCGCAGGGTCCCGATTGAGGCGGAACTCACCAACACGCAAAGACCGATCGACTTCGTCCTCGCCTATGGGTTTGCACTGGCACTCTTGGCCATTCACTATGGCCTCGTACAGACCGGTGAAGGTGCTTTCGCAAGGCGGATTGGCAGTGCAAACGCTTACGCGATTCTAGACGGCGAACTTTGGCGAGTGCTAACCGCGCTCACACTCCACAAGGACGTCGCTCATGCGATCGGGAACACACTCATCGGCGGGTTGTTCCTCGCGTCGCTTTCGGGGCGCATCGGTGCGGGGGTCGCGATTGCGCTCGCCCTTGGGTCGGGAGCGTTGGGAAACCTCGCCGACGCGATCTATTACCAAACCGGTCACAACTCGATCGGTGCATCGACTGCGGTGTTTGGGGTAGTGGGTTTGTTGTGCGGTCTCGAAGCATGGCGCCGCGAGCGAGTTTCATTGCCATGGCGTGGCGCATGGGTTCCTCTCGGCGCCGGCGTTGCACTGCTCGCGATGCTTGGGTCGGGGGGCAAGGATGTCGACTACGGCGCTCACATTTTTGGAATGCTCGCAGGGATGGGTTTAGGCTATGCAGTTGCACCGCGGCTTAGCCCTCACCCACCGGGGCGCGGCATCCAAATCCTGTCGGGGTTCTCTGCGCTTGGCTTATTGGGCGCCAGCTGGCTCTGCGCTTGGACTCTCGTTCGCTAGCGCGACGCGACCGTTTTCTCTCGGGCGCACGACCCATCTGCCTCTCAATCGAACTATGCTCAATGCCGCCGATCGCCCACGCACCGGTGAATCGCGCGACATGACCGCAGTGCCCCCAGTCCAAACCCCACTTTTCGTCTATCCCTTTCGTATCGAAACGCAGAAATCGCATTGGAGCATTCACGTGAGCAGCATCAGCTCGATCTTTTCCATTGAAGGCAAGACCGCACTCGTCACCGGAGGAACCCGGGGGATTGGCATGATGATCGCCCGTGGCTACGTCGAGTCCGGCGCGCGCGTCTACGTGGCATCGCGGTCGGAAGACGCATGCGTCGAAGCCGAAAATGAATTGTCAAAACTTGGAACCTGCATCGCGATCCCCGCTGACCTTTCGACCGAAGCAGGCTGCCTCGGCTTGGCCGAAGACATCAAGGGCCGCGAGAGCAAGCTCGACATTCTGGTCAACAACGCAGGCGCCAACTGGGGCGCGCCATTCGGCGAATTCCCGGCGTCGGGTTGGGATCGTGTTCTCGATCTCAACGTCAAAGGGCCGTTCTTTCTCACACAGGCGCTGACCCCGCTCTTGGAAGCAGCCGCGGGAGACGGTAGCCCGAGCCGAGTGATCAACATCGGGTCAATCGACGGCATCCAAGTTCCGATCCTCGACACCTACTCGTATTCAGCAAGCAAGGCAGCCATTCATCACATGACCCGCGTCTTGGCCAGAAAACTAGCCCCCAACATCACCGTCAACGCCGTCGCACCGGGCCCGTTCCAGAGTAAGATGATGAAGGCCACGCTCGAAAACTTCGGAGACTCGATCGCGTCGACCTGCCCCATGAAGCGGATCGGTGAGCCCGACGACATGGCGGGCATTGCCATCTATCTCGCTTCCAAAGCCGGCGCGTATGTCACGGGTAGCGTGATCGCGGTAGATGGCTGCATCTCGACGACAAAGTAGACAGACCGAGTAGTCGATCGATGTAGACCGAACGAGAACCGACCTAGGGAGTACACATGCCGCGACTCGGACAGGTGCGACGCAAAGACGCTTCGCCCCTCGCACAAAAGATGTATGACCAACTATTCGGAGACCGCGACCCGGTCGACGAACCTGGCACCGCAACTGGAACACCGGGCGACTGGTGGACCGTGTTTGCCCTAGTTCCCGACGTCCTCGAACATGCAGTACGGGGCTTCGGACTTTATCGGAGTCCCGACCGCAAGCTCGACCCCCAGCTGCGAGAACTCGGCATGACCCGAGCGGGCTTCAGCCGAGGCAGTCAGTTTGTCTACTCGCAGCACTGCAAGTCGTGTCGGTCTGTGGGACTCACTGAAGAAAAAATCGAAGCAGTCCCCAGTTGGCAGACCGCCGACTGCTACTCCCCACTTGAACGCGCGGTACTCGCCTACACCGATTGCCTCGTGGAAGGTGGGGGACGGGTTCCAGATGCGACGTTCGCCGCACTCAAGGCAGGACTTGGCGACGAAGAGATTCTCGAACTGACGTACATCACATGCACCTACGACTTGCATGCGACGATGTGCCGAGCCCTGCGCCTCGAATACGACAACGTCGACGAACGAATCGTTGAAATTCCCGCGCCCGATGAGCGCGCGAACTTCGACGTGATGGCGGATATCAGCCAACAGGACGATTAATTTCGCTATCCTGCGGCTTCCAACAGCATCCACCCGGAGATTTCGAACCAAGCCCGACAAACTCGGCAATCAACATTGTACGCGCCCTGAGGTACCCCGATGAGCACTGCTCCCGAAGTCGAACCCGGCCGACTGGTCTACACCGCCGAGGAAATTCTGTCAGGCGGTGCGTATGCCGAGCCCCTTATTGCGAATGAGGTTCGCTGTCATGGTGGGTTCACTCAGGACGGCGACTACCGTTCCCCGCGCATGCTCCATCGCGGTCCAGGGATCGACGCGTGGAAGGAACAGCTCGCTCGCGATGGCCACGAACTGATTGACGTACCGCCCTCGATCACCCCGCCCCAATATCCCAACACCGCCCAGGCAAAGTTGTTGCTTCGCAACGGCGTGCAAGAACCCGTTGTCCGCGCGCTCACGATCATTTCAATTGTCGAAGGCTTTGGCGCGATGATCCGCGACGTGCGCGTGCCCAAGCTCGACGCTCTCTTTGTCGAGAACATTGAAGGCACCGCCCTCGTTCATCTGCGCGGAGCTCTCTTCGAAGCACACGCCCGTGACGAATCTGGCTACCGCGAAGAAGGCGGCCACAAACAAATGTGGGAAGCCGCTCGCGACGAAGCCCTCGAAAACCCGAAGATCCCGGGCGACGTGCTGATGCGCATCATGGGACGCCGGCAAAATCGCGAAAAGACGGGCCCTGTGTTTCCTGAAATCGACCCCAAGCTCGAACGCATGCTCGGTTTCATGGCCCAGGTGATGGTGATCGAAATCATGGCCGAAGGAACCTTCGAATGGGGAATCGACATTTTGAGCGATCCCGAAGTGTCCGCGAGTCCAAAGTCAGCCGGCGAAATGGTGGCCTTCATCCAGCAAGACGAAAAGCCCCATGTCGAATACCTGCGCACCGCACTCTCCGAAGCGCGAGCACGCACCATCAAGACGGTCGATGGAAAGGAAATCGCCGGCAAAGTGGTGGTCGATGAATTCATGCACCGCATCCTCGAAGCCATGACGGCAACGCGACAACGTGAACAACGAGAAGACGTTCGCGGCACCTTGGTCGACGCGATGAAGGTGGCGCGCAATCCAAAGGCACTGCTCGAAGAGTTCGACTCGCTCGATCAAGCGTGGACACCGCCCGACAGCACCGGCTTCATTTCGACGCGAACGCCCAGCGCTGCATGAACCTCGCAACGCGGATCGAGCGCACCATCAAAGTCGGCTATACCGCGGCGGTTGTTTGGGGTTCGTACAAGATCCCCAGTGTCGCTCGCAAACTCAGCGGACGACCACCGCGCACCGATGCCGAACTCAGTGCGCGCCATGCGCTAACGGCGCGCCGAATATTGGCCCTCGCCCTCGACATGCGGGGCGTTATGATCAAGATGTGCCAAGCGCTTGCGACGCGTTCAGACATCTTCCCGCCCGAATTTATTGACCACCTAAAACAATGTCACGATGCCGTCCCCCCGAAGTCCTTTCCCGTCGTTCGCAGCATCGTCGAAGCGGAACTCGGCAAACCGATGGATGCCGTCTTCAGCGAATTCGACGAAACGCCACTCGCTTCGGCTTCTCTCGCACAGGTGCACCGTGGGCGACTCGTCGATGGACGCGAGGTTGCGGTAAAGGTCCAGTATCCCGACATCGAAGACATCATTCGGACCGACCTCACCAACATGCGCAGGGTCTGCCGGGTTTACGAGTTCTTCGATCCGCAACCGCTCGCCCTACTTCCGCTCGTCACCGAACTCACGACTCACATCGGCTTCGAACTCGACTTCCGTCGCGAAGCCGAGTTTGGTGGCCGGGTTCTCACACTCTTCGAAGATGACGACAACGTAAAGATCCCTGAAGTCTACGACGAGTTCACTACGCCTCGGTTGCTCGTGATGGAATTGATCAGCGGCATCAAGATCACGGACAAAGACGCGATCGAAGAAGCAGGCCTCGACCCCGTCGACGTCGTGCAAGACCTCATGCACGTCTACGTGCGCATGATCCTCGCTGCGGGTTTCTTCCAAGCGGACCCCCATCCCGGCAACTTGTTCGTGACCAAAGAGGGAAAGATCATCGTGCTCGACTTCGGGCTTTCGAAGGTCTTGCCAGAAGGCTTTGGACTCGGCCTCTTCGAGTTGATGTTTTCGCTCATGACTTTCAACGAAAACGCGATGCTGCGCGCGTTCAACGAGCTTGGCTTCCGGTCAAAGACCGGGGACAACAACACCTTCTTGTTGATCGCCCGCCGAATGGTGAGCCGCAGCGACAGTGGGAGCTTCGAAGGCGAATTCACTGAAGAGATGACGAACGAACTCTTCGACGCAATTCGCGACGACCCGGTGGCCGACGTGCCGAGCGACTTCGTGTTGGTGGCGCGGGTCTTCTCTCTGCTCTCAGGGATCGCGCACACCCTTGGAAGTCGAGCAAACGTTCTCGCGGCCATGAGCGGAGGCTAAGCGCGTACGCCGGCCCTTCGCTTCGCACCGCGCAACCCGTCCTAAGCTCATCACTCCTTGAACAAGTGCTCCGCGACGACGAACCCAAAGGTCATGGCCGGCCCGATCGTACCCCCGGCGCCTGGATAGGTCGGCCCCATCACAGCGGCAGAACAGTTCCCAACTGCGAAGAGCCCATCAATCACCTCACCCGACTCCTTCAATACGCGAGCGTTGGCGTCGACTTCAAGACCACCCCGTGTTCCGAGATCACCCGGATAGATTTCGATAGCGTAGTACGGAGCCGTGTCGATGGGCCCGATGCACGGATTCGGTTCGACGGTGGAGTCACCGTAGTAGCGATCGTAGGCGCTGTCCCCGCGCGCGAATTCGGTGTCCTTGCCGCTCTTCGCGTAGCCGTTCATCTTTTCAACACTCTTTGCAAGATTGGTTGGGTCGACTCCGATCTGTTCAGCGAGTCCCTCGATTGTGTCGGACTCGCGGATGTACCCGGATTGCTTGAGCGCCTTAGAGATCGGCATACCCGGGTAGAAAGGACCCACTGGGTACTTCTTACGGAAGGGATCATGAAAGACGAACCAGCAAGGGACCGTTACCGCGTCGTCGGAGTTTCGGTTGTAGCTATCCTTGCAAATGTCGTCGTAGGGCGCCGACTCGTTCAGGAAGCGTTCGCCCTTGGAATTGACCATCATCGAACCGGGGAGGCCCTTTTCGACTACGAGCATCCGCGCTCGTGCTTCCCCGGGAACAACAGTGACCGGCCCCCACCACGCGCCGTCCATGAAGCCTGTTGCCGCACCCAGTGCTTGTCCCTTCTCAATCACTTCGCCGGTGTTGCCGGGGTTCGCGCAAGTCCAGTCCGCTTCAGTTGGGGACGGGAGGTATTTTTTGCGCATTT
>JASDVE010000079.1:7162-7445 GCA_041891195.1 Myxococcota bacterium
GTTGCTCTCAAAGCCACCCGCCGCGAGCAACACGCCCTTCTTGCCCTCGATACGAATCCGCTTGCCTTGCTTATTTGCGATTGCACCGACGACCTTCCCGTCTTCCAAAATAAATTCTTCGAACGGGCACTCGAGCCAGATGGGAACGTTGCGGTCGAGCAATGAAAGTCTCAGCTGCCCCACTAGCGCATTGCCGAGAGTAAGGGAGCGATCGCGCTTACTCTTAAACCGGCCGACGATATCGAGGAAGTATCGAATCCCGACTTTTAGGGCCAACGAAATG
>JASDVE010000080.1:0-5215 GCA_041891195.1 Myxococcota bacterium
GGCTCGCTCAAAGGCGTCGAAGTGGGGATGGCCACAAGTGGTATCGGCGAAATTGTGGGGGATGCGCGACCCCTGAGCGGTGGCGCTGGTCCTGCGCGTACCGATGAAGAGATTCAGATCGTATTCGATCGCCACAAATCAGCGCTCTACCGGTTGTACAACCGCGAGTTGCGTCGTGACCCGACGCTCAAAGGCCAGATCGTGCTGAAGATTCAGATCGAACCCGACGGTAGCGTTTCACTTTGCGAAGTGGAGTCGACGGATATGAACGCGCCGACGCTGGCGCAACAGGTCGTCTCCCGGGTCGGGAAGTTCGACTTCGGCGCCAAGGACGGCGTACCGCCGGTCTTGATCGTCTACCCGATCGATTTTCTTCCAGCGAGCTGATCTTTATTACGTGATTCTCGCGCAGACATTCCGATACAGACGAGACAGATAGGAGAAAAACAAGCGCGACGCGCTGCAAGAAAAAATAGAGAGTTGAGCCGGCGGCTCAACGTGATTCAGACAAAGGCAAAGTCGCTGAAAGGCGACGACGCAAAGTCACCGGTCTAAAGAACGCATCGAATGTGCGTTTCATGACAGCGGGACCGCCGGAATTCAGCGCACAACGCTTCGCGCTGCCTCGGTCCCCTTTTGCAGCACGCGATTTCACGATCGCGAAGGGACGAGGCAGTCGTGCACCACGACGATCGACATCGAGATAAATCGCATCGCAGCAGGAGCTGGCTCCTTACGCTGTCGATCGCCCTTTTGAGCTTGTGGGCGACGCCGTCTCTTGCGCAGACGGTTCCTGCGAGCTGTCCGTCGAGTCTTGGGTTTGCCGACTTGATCGATCACGACTTCACCGTCAGCTTTTGTGAGCTGTGTAGCGTCGGCACCGTCAACATCGTGATCAAGAACCCTACGTCGATCCCGGACGACGTTGATCTTTCGCAGATCGTCGTTCGAGAAGACCTCGGTTCGTCGGGGCTGACATACGTGGGCGGCACGACGGTGTTTGACGGGACGAACGTGACTGCCCCCGCCGTGGTCGAGCCGGCTGTCGGTGGAATAAACGGCTCCGAGCTGACATGGACTTTGCCGGCTGGATTTACGCTTGAGGCCGACGCGCCGGGGCCGGGCAATCGCGAGAGTCTCGCCATCCAATTCAATGTCGTTCGCCATGCCACCGTCGACGAAGAAGGACTGGTCTCGGCCAATCGCTCGATCGACGCAGAAATCGCGAGCACGCCGAGTTGTGCGCCAGCAGATCGTTTCACCACGGACACTGGCCCTGAAACTTTGCCGCTCCGCGAACCTGAACCCGCTCTTTTCAAAGCCGGGCGCAACATCGATGCTGCCCAGTCCGGCTATTCGAGCACTGTCTACGCACACGAGAACTACGACGTAATTTGGCGAATCCGAGTGCGCAACAACGGCAACGCACCGCTTCAAGACGTGATTTTCGACGACTCGATTGTCCCCGGCAACTTCCTGTTCGACTGGGTATGCGACGACGAAGGGGACGCCGAAGCCGCAGCCGGCGGTGCATCTCCCGCAGGATGCGTGAACCTCGGTGGGACGACGACGATTAACAACCTCGATGTCGCCCAAGAGTTTGGTGGCGGCGCCAACCCCTACATCGTGGCTCCCCCAGGCGGAAGTGGCCTCTACTACTTCGTGGGTCGCGTGACCGACTCGTGTTTAGACCGATCGAATACCGTCGACGGTGGCGAATGGGGCTGCCAAGCCGACGCCCCGGCCGGTGGCATCACGCTCACCGCTGGCGGGTCTGACGCGGGTGGTGACGATGATCCACTCTTCACTAATTCACAGGTAAGCGGTGTCGACTTCGACATTGCATATACCGGCATCAATCCCGGCCAACCGATGGGCGCAACCGGCCTGGTTACGATTACGATCAACAACAACTCGAACGGTACCATCACCGGAGAAGCCGGAGGACTTCGACTTAACCACCTCTTGCCCACCGAGTACGTGATCGACCCGACGTTCACCCCCACGGTGTTGATAGCTCCGCGCTACGGCACGTACGACGGCATGATCGACACGATCGAGTGGACCAACCCGCAGCCCGGAACGGTACCCCTGACGTCGCTCGATCCCGCCGACCCGCTCGCGAATACGGATCTCGACTTCGTCCTGACGAGTTCGACGATTCATCCCGACTTTCCCGATCAGATCCACATGATTCGACACGGGGACGAAGTCACGGTCACCTTTCGTACGGTGTTGATCGATCCGACGTACTACGACCTGACCGCGAACATCGACGTGCGCAACGAAGCGCCCGCGAGCGCGCCGCCCAATACCGACCCGACTGAAAGCTTTGCCATCACGAGCAGGACCGAAATATGGTGGGAGGAGTACTGCACCGCCACGCTTCACAACGACGTAGTCGTCGACAATGACACGGCGCAGCCCGAAGACCTCGACGTCAACATGGT
This sequence comes from Myxococcota bacterium, assembly GCA_041891195.1. GTDB lineage: Bacteria > Myxococcota_A > UBA9160 > UBA9160 > UBA4427 > DUBZ01. Next base: position 2,451 of record JASDVE010000080.1, read on the forward strand.
GGGGAGCGAGCTGCTCTTCATCCTGACCAGTACGGGCGACCCACTTAGCCTTACGGTTCAACTCGCGAACAACGGCGGCCATGACGCCGATGACTATTTCGCCTACGTCACCTTCGGCGAAGCGATGGTTGTTCAAACTGTGCCCGGGGGTTGTTCCGCGACCTCAAACCCGCCCGCCATTCCGAACTGGAGGCTCCCGACTGACCTGCCCGCCACGGCGAGTGTGTACGTCTGCGATCGCGGCGCGATCGGGCCGGGAGCAACGGAGGCGCTGACCTTTGAAGTTGTGAAAAACCCGGCACTCACATTCGACGACGACCTGACTTTCCGGGCCGATGTCATTGGCGAGATTACGCTGAGCGATGCGACGTCACTCTGGTTCCCGGCGCCACTGCCACGCGCCGACGGGATCACCGATCGTGCGAATGACTACACGCTTGATGCCTTACGTGCTCGGTTGGTGGGCTACGATCTGCTGAAGAGCCAGGCCGGCGACTGTTCGGAAAACAATCCTCCGCCCGGGTCTCCCGACGATCAGATCGAAATTGGTGAAGAGTGCAGCTACTCAATAGAGAGCGGCGGTTGGTTCGGTTTTCAGACACCCGGCTTCACTTATATCGCCGTGCAGAACATTCAGGTTGTCGACGAAATCCCGGACGGGCAGGGCTACATCTCCTCGACCGATCCATTGTTGACGAGCACCTCAGCCATCGCAGGCGTGGCCCTCAACCCGCCTCCCGCGCCGCTTGACGAGGGCTTCTTTGACTGGACATTCAACACCGTAGTGCCCGCCGAACGGATTACCGCCAAAGGTCATTGGTTTCGCGCCGACGCGTTGACGCGGTTGCTCAACGACCCGCTAGACACGAGCGCACCGCCCAATGAGCACGCGGAACTCAGCAGTAATGTGCTGACTTCGACGTTTGAAGCCGTCTTCTTCAATACGCTGATCCCAGGCGAAGAGACCTTTACCCTTGGGCCGAGCACGATTGGCTTTCCGCGTGAAGTCCATCGTCGCGTTGACCTCACCGTGACCGAGCCCAACCTCACCGTCACCAAAGAAGTCTGCAACGAAACGCTCTACGGGCCGGGTGCGGCGTGTAGCAACTTTGTGGCGCTCGCGGACGACGGCGATGCGTTCGATACCTATGTCTATCGGGTGACCGTTACGAACGAAGCGATGACTGACGGCGTTGCACACGCGCCGGCGTATGACGTCACGGTGACCAGCGTGACCGACCCGTCAGATCAACTGTTCGTTGAACTGTTGACCGGAGATGGCGTCGACAACGACGGTGACGCCCTGGTAGACGGCGCGGATGCGGGCGGCGAGGGTACGATCAGCGACAACGTACTGGAGAACAGCAATCCCGCGCAGGTCCTTGCTTCCTATACCCATAGTGATGCGTTGTTGCAGATCAACGCTGGGGACAATGTTGTCCTTTACTACCGCGTCGACCCCCTCGACGATGTCGCGCCACTCGAAACGCTCACAAATCGCGTGACGGCGAGCTACGACAGCCTCGAAAACGCAAGTGGAAATCAGAGCGCACCCCTTGGTGCCAATGGCGAAGCGGGTGGGGCGCGACAATTTACGAGTGCGTCCGCAGAAGCCACGATCCAGATCATCCCCGTCGAGGTGGATCCGAAGCGCGTCATCACCACGTCAAACAGCGCCCTTGCCGTGTTGCCGGCACCGCAGCCAGTTTCGATTGGTGAAGAGATTGAATTCGAACTGAAAACGTCGATCCCGGTCGCGCAGCTCCGAAGCTTTACGATTCGCGATGAGCTGCCTTTAGGCATTCGCTGCGTCGAAGCCCCCGCTGTGAATCTGGATGTCGCGCCCTACGCTGCGGCCGGTTTTACGCCCGGCGGCACATTCACTCCAACGTGCACCGACACGGAAGTGAGCTGGGATTTCGAAGATCAGACGGTGACGATGGGCGGCGGTGGCGGAAATCGGTTTGAATTTGCGATCGACTTTATCGCCCGCGTCGACAACATTGTTGAAAACCAGGACGGCACGGCGATCGTCAATGGCGGCGCGGCCACCGTGGCGGAAGTTCGCTACGTCGACGAAAATACGACTCGGGTGGTCATCTCCATCGACGAGGCAAATCTCGTCGTACGAGAGCCGGCGATCGATCTCACCAAGACGTTTTCGGTTGTCGAAGCCGACGCAGACGATGTACCGCGCGTAATCGTTGTGGCGACGAACAACGGCACCGCGACCGCGTACAGCCTGCGCGTGCTCGACGATCTTTCCGCGATCGGCCTTTCGTATCAAGGAAACATTCTGGGCGCGACGCCTCCAACCGCAGACGTTGTCACGTTGGGTGCAAACCAACCGCTCTTCACCTGGCCGTCCGGATTCAGCGTTGCCCCCGGCGGCTCGGTCACGTTCTCCTTCGACGTCCGGGTCGACTCGCTGGTGCAACCGCTCACCGAAATCGACAACACGGTTCAGGCAGACTGGACTTCACTCCCGGCGATCACGACCGCGCTCAATGACAGCGGCTTGATCGGCGCGAACGGTAGTGCCACGGGGATGCGCATCGGCGCGCTTCCGAACGTGGCCGACGCACTCAACGACTACGAAGCGGAAGCGGTCGCGGCCCTACCGGTGCCGGGGCTGACGATCACCAAGACCGACCTCGTTCCCGCGCTTGTTCCTCGAATCGGCGCGCACAAGACTTTCGAAGTACGAATCGACATCCCGGAAGGCATGACCGAGAACCTAGTGGTCGCCGACAGTCTCGACGCCG
>JASDVE010000080.1:5225-7441 GCA_041891195.1 Myxococcota bacterium
CCGACTTCGACATCACGTATCAGTTCGACGGCATTGCGACCCTCAACGGTTTGGCTCCGAGTGAAGGAGCGATGACCGCGTTTCCGGGGGATGAGACATCCGGTACCGCAATTTGGACGATCGGTTCGGTCGTGACGCTCACCGAAGACGACCTGCTTGCGAGCGCGATCGATCCCGCCATTCGGATCACCTACTCCGCGCGCATCAATAACGATCTCGTGACAAACGTGGGCGTCACCCTTCAAAACTCGGCAGAGGTTTCCTACACGAACGGGGAAACGGGCCTGCCCGAAACCATGTCGGACACGACCGGTGCGATCATGGCGGCTGAGTCCAATCTGACGTCCACCAAGGCATCTTTCAACGTCACGTCGGGCAAGGACCCCTCCGATCCAATCGCCTTTCTTGACATGATCGAGTACGTGGTCACCTATGTAAACGGCGGCAATACGACGGCCTACGACTTGAATATCGTGGATACACTTCCGCCCGAACTCAGCTTCGACGTGACGTTTTTGCCGACCGCAGCCATCAACGGTGTTCCGGTTGTGGGCTTCGTTGCCATGCCGACCGGTCCTGTTGCAGGGGCACTCAACTGGGGCCGCGGGCAAGGCGACGAGACCCTCGATATCCCGGCGGGCGGCTTTCTGCAGCTCACTTATCGCACCCAGCTGACGACTCCGACGCCCGACCCCGAGACGATTCAGAATACCGTCTGGGGAGACTGGACTTCGTTGGATGCCGTCAGCGTCTATGAACGCACCGGCAACGGTTGCCCGACGGTGACTGCACCCGACGACTATTGCTTCGGTCCGGCTCTTGCCGTCGATACGACTGATCCCGTCTTGCCTCCCGACCCACTACTGAAGGAAAACCTTCAGAACGAGGCCTCGGTTGGAGAAGCGTTCCGATACCGGATCACGGTTCCCGCCACGCCGTACGACTTTCCGATCTACGACCTCAAGATCCGTGACGACCTTTCCGCTTCCGCCGCTGACCTGCGCTTCATCGAAGTGAATCGGATCTCGGGTTCGGGCATTTGGACACCGGTCAACACCGGTGACACAACCAACTTTGTCATTGAAGATACAACGACGGGCATCGACATCCCGGCCAACGAGCAAATCGTGGTCGAGATCACGGTCGTGTTGGAAGATACGCCGACCAATGTGAGTGGTCTCGCCTTTGCGAACACGGCGTGGTTTGCGTGGAACTGGTTCGACGACGACGACACAAGCGAACGTCCCGGCAACGCGGGCACGACTGAAGACATGACGATCGTTGGACCGGACACCCTTGCTTTCGATAAGTCGGGCCCGGTGACCATGACGATCGGCACGCCCGAGACCTTCACCTTGAATGTGCAGAACACGGGGACGTCGGCGGCGTGGAATCTCACGATCGTCGATCAATTGCCGAACGCCGTCACCGGAGGCACATGTGATCTCGCGCCAACATCGGTGAGCGCCCAGGTTTTCGAAGCCGACGGCATCACGGCCGTTTCGCCGGTATTGGTTCGCGACACCGACTATACGTTCACGTTTGCAGGCGACCCGACTTGTACGATCACGATCGAAGCGCTTACGACGCTTGCGGCGGTGGGCGCAACGGAGCGGTTCGTCGTGAACTACGACACGAGCCTCGACATCGGAAGCCAGGACGGCGTCGCGTTGACCAATATCGCGGGCGCGACTCAGTGGTACAATACAGACGGCAGCGACGTGGCGACCGCGGGCGACCGACGAATCTATGCGCGCGTGATCACCGACGGCACCGTGGGCACGCTAGATCACGAAGACGCCCACACGACGGCAGGGGCGCTTCCGCTTTATCGTTTCGAGAAGACGGTTCAGAACCTGACCCAGGGTGTGAACCCCGCGACCGAAGCCACGCCCGGAAACGTCTTGCGCTATCGCATCGAAATTGAGAACACGGGCACGGTCCCGATCCAGAACTTCAATCTATTTGACGAACCCGATCGCTTGAATGGCACGGCACGCTTCGTTCCCGGTTCGCTGACGCTGTCTCCTGTGCCCGGCCCCGCAGACTCAAGTAACACGAGTGGCACCGGCGGCACGTACGGCACCGGTGTGATTGATATTCGCAATCTCAATCTCCCGAATCAAAACGACACAGTGGTGATCGAGTACGAGATCACCCTGGCATCGGTGATTGCGGACGAAACGACGATCGACAATCAGGCTGAACTCCAAACT
>JASDVE010000081.1:0-7390 GCA_041891195.1 Myxococcota bacterium
ACCCGAGTTGGCGCCGATCGGTACCATGCAAGCGTGCCCGCGCCCCTCGCTTCCGAAGAATCGACGCCGAACGTGACCTCCGAGCAATTGTCGCCCGGCTACACCCGCTATGCACTCGGTCTGTTGGTCGTGGTGTACATTTTCAACTTCATTGACCGATCGATCCTTTCGATTTTGCTGCAGTCGATCAAGGAAGAGTTCCAGGTCTCGGACACCTTTCTGGGTTTCCTCTCGGGCATTGCCTTCGCCGCGCTCTACACGATCGCCGGAATCCCGATCGCGAGATGGGCTGACCGCGGTAGCCGGACTTCGATCATTGCGCTCGCCACGCTGATCTGGAGCGCGATGACTGCGGTGACGGGGTTGGCGCAGACTTTCACGCACTTGGTGATCGCGCGTGTCGGAGTGGGGATCGGCGAAGCAGGATGCAGTCCTCCCGCGCATTCATTGATCTCTGACTACTTCCCGCCGAACCGACGCGCGACGGCACTTGCAGTCTACTCGCTCGGCATTCCCATTGGCGGCGGCATTGGTTTTCTCGCGGGCGGGTGGCTCAACGAATACTTCGATTGGCGCACGGCGTTTATTGTGGTGGGCTTGCCCGGGGTGGTGTTGGCCCTGATTGTGAAACTGACCCTCAAGGAACCTCGACGCGGCGGTTTTGAAGTCGCAACGGAAGCGTCGTCGCAAAGCAAGAGCGTCGAAGAAGTGCTCGCCTTCATGAATAGCTTGAAGTCCTTTCGCCATTTGGCGCTTGCGGGCGCTTTGCACGCATTCTACGGCTACGGCGCGAGCGCGTTCATTGCGACGTTCTTTTTTCGCTCGCACGCGATGGAATCCGGTGAGCTTGGAACATGGCTCGCAGCGATCTCGTGTACCGCCGGCGTCACCGGGACGTTCCTCGGTGGCTACTTGAGCGACCGCATGGGCGTGACTGACGCGCGCTGGTACATGTGGATCCCTGCAATTGCGACGGTTATCTATATTCCGTTTGCGTTTCTCGTCTATCTATACCCAGATCCGTACGTTGCGCTGCTGATCTACCTACCCGGTTCGGTCTTGGGTGGGATGTATCTCGGCCCAACTTTCGCGATGACGCAGTCTTTGGTCGCGCCGAATATGCGCGGCATGGCTTCCGCGATCCTATTGTTCGTCATGAACATCATTGGGCTCGGGCTGGGCCCACAGGCGGTTGGAATCTTGAGCGACTTGCTTGAGCCTTCGCTCGGAGGCGAGTCGATGCGATACGCGCTTCTGTCGACAATTATCGTCTTTGCCAGCTGGTCCGTGCTTCACTACTGGCTGGCGTCGAGAACTTTGCGCGAAGACCTTTTGATGAAAGACCGGGCCTAAGCGGCGCATTGTGTCGTTCTCGGCGTGGTCGAGTGTTGCGCGTAGCCCGGTTCGCAAACCATGCGAAATTGTACCGGTGTTTGTTTCGGCGAACTGGCTCGCTGGCCTTTTCCGATGTCGACTCGGCGGTTCGAGGGGCAGTGCTGGCAGCGTCTCGCGAGATGCTAGAATCCCGGGCGGAGCATCGACATGGCCGATTGCGAGGATAGATCCCAGGGGCTAGGGCAGACGTCGGACCAAGCGTCTCGCGAAGCCGCGTCTCGTTTCGATACTCCCGAATGTTTTGTTCTGGCTATCCATCGCGACGGCCGGATCATTCATCTGAGTGATGCTTGGGAGTCTGTATTCGGTAGTCCTGTCGCATCGCTGGTAGGAAGTTCAATACAAGACGTGCTTGAATCATCGGGCGTGGCCGTCGTGAACGCCACTGAGCCAGAAGGTGTCTTGAAGTCGGACGCGCTGGGGTTGCTCGATCTCGCTCGGACCGATTTGGTCCTTCGATGCCACGACGAGGCGTCCAACGGCCGAGTTCTCCAAGGGCAGGTATTTTCCGGGCTTGAGGATCCTACAGCCCGGTTGCTGATTTTGCGCGACGAAACCGCGAAGTGGGAAGCGCTTGCGCAACTCGACCGCAATGAGCGTCGCTTTCGCGTTGTCGCGGACGCCAGTCGGAACGTGCTCAGCGAAACAGATATCGAAGGTCGGTTTGTTTATGTGAGTGACGCATGCGAGTCGGTGCTTGGTTACTCCGCGAACGAACTCGTAGGCACCCCAGCACTTAATCTGCATCCCCCCGAACACGCCGGCGCGTTTCTCGAACAGCTTCGAGCCGGCGCGAAGACGGGAGAACCCTTCAAGGTGGCACCGCATCGGCTTCGCCGGAGAGATGGAAGCCTCATTTGGGCCGAAGCCATGGGAATCACCTATCACGACGCCGCAGGCAGAGCCGAAATCGTAGGCGTCGCTCGAGACGTGACGGATCAGGTCGAAGCTGATTTGATAAAACGAAGTATGGACGCGCGAGTTTTGCGGGGTCAGAAACTGGAAAGTCTCGGCGTTCTCGCCGGAGGCATCGCGCACGACTTCAATAACTTGCTCACGCCGATCATCGGCAACGTGGGCCTGGCGCTGCTCGACCTTCCCGATGGCTCGCCCGTTCGCAAACGCATCGAGATGATCAAAACAGCCGCTAACCGCGCGACTTCACTCACCCGGCAAATCCTCGCCTACGCGGGGCAGGGCATTCCAACGGTTGAGGCGGTGAGTATTTCTTCGACGATCGAAGAAATGCAGTTGTTACTCGAATCGAGCGCGTCGAAATCAACCAAGATTTCATATGACTTGTCGAATCAAGTTCCGCTCATCGAAGTCGACCGCACCCATGTAGGTCAACTTGTCATGAACCTGGTCGCAAATGCTTCTGAGAGTTTCGGTGGAAAAGAAGGACAAGTCGAAGTCAAAACCGGCCTTGTCCACGCCGATCAAGGATACCTTGACGCATGCTTCATCGGGGAAAATCTCAAAAAAGGCGAATACGTCTACCTCGAGGTCAGCGATAACGGTTCAGGCATGGCGCCCGAATTGCTGGCGCGAATCTTCGAGCCGTTTTTCACAACGCGGTTTATCGGTCGTGGTTTGGGACTCACCGCGGTCGATGGGATCGTGCGCGGGTACTACGGCGGCTTGGAGCTCATGAGTGTCGAAGGCCATGGCACTCGAATTCGTGTGCTGTTCCCGACGATGCCGTCGGGTGCGTCAGCGCCCTTGGGCAGGACCAGCGCCCACGTGGCAAGCTTTAACAAAGATGCGCCGGAACGCCGCGGAACTATCCTTGTTGTCGACGACGATGAGAACACATGCGAGTTGATGACCACCGTCCTCGACCGCGCAGACTTTCGTGTGATCCAGGCAAGTGGCGGCGCGGCTGCGGTGAAGTTTTATGAACGCCACATGGATGACATCGATGGCGTGGTCCTTGACTACACGATGCCTCTGATCAGTGGCGCTGAAGTCTTTGATTCGATCCGCAGCATGCGTCCGGACGCGCGCATCATTCTTGTTTCTGGATACGCGCAGGCGCGCGCCGCCGAAGACCTGATGGGCCGGGGGCTATATGGCTTTCTGCAAAAGCCCTTTACCCCCGAAGACCTCGTGCGAGAAGTCGAGCGCTTGTTCGCAGAAGTAACGGCAGAATAACCTCGACGCGGTTAGCTGCCTAGCCCGCCATCGCCTCAACGGTTACGGGGATGCCGTTCAACGTGGCATTGCCCGACAGCGGGTCGAGGCGGCCGTCTTCGGTCAAGCGATTCGAATTGACGCCTGGCTTCGCTGCGGCGACTGCGAGCGCGCTACCCGGTTGATCGTGCCCGTAGCCGTGGGGAAGACTCACGACCCCCGCTCGAATTTCGGTTGTGATTTCGAGTGGGACCTCGACGCTTCCCGCGCGCGACGTGACCTTGGCTCTCGAATCGTTCTCAAGTCCGAGGCGCGTCGCATCGTCGGGGTGAATTTGCAGTGTGCAGCGGTCTCGCCCCTTCATCAGCGAGCCGACATTGTGCATCCAAGAATTGTTCGAGCGCACCGTGCGGCGACCGATCAGTTGCATGGATGATGGCGAGATCTCTTTCGAGAGGTCTGCTCGCAGTCGCGCAATGTCGTCGGCGATCGCGGTGGGCAATAGTTCAATGAGACCGGACGCAGTCGAGATGACTTGCGGCACGGCGGGCTCAAGAGGACCGAGGTCGATACCGTGTGGGTTGGCTACAAGCTTTTCGAGGGAGAGTCCATCGGCGTTCTTGCCGAACCCATCCCCATACGGCCCGGTTCTCAGCATGACGTCGAGCATCGCTTCGCTCGGCGGAAGGCCGGCGACCGCAGCGAAGATTTCTTCGGGGTCGCGGCCAGAAATTACCGAGCGCTCACTTGCGACTTCGCGCTCAATCAAACCACGCAGGAGCATGTCATGTACCACGCTCGGCTTCACGTCACTGTCCGCGCCGTTCAGTGCGAGGGCGAGCCGGGCAAGAATGTCGGGTTCGCTGATCGATGTCGGTTCGAAGACGACGGGCGAGTAGTTGGCGAAGTTCCGAACTGCGAGCGAAGTAAACGAAAGGTCGAAATGGCTCCGTTCCAGTACCGAGGGTGGGGGGAGTACGACGTCGGCGTTCCGGGTCGTTTCGTTCAAGTACGGGTCGACACTGACCATAAAGGCAAGGCTCGAAAATGCCTTCTCGAGGCGGTCTGCGTTCGGGGCCGAAAGCGCGGGGTTCCCTGCAATTGTGACGAGTGCGCGAACCTGACCTTGTCCTTCGGTTTCGATTTCTTCGGCCATCGTGGCAACGGGGAGTTCACCGCGCACTTCGGGAGCTTGGCGGACGCGACTGGTCCAGCGTCCAACCGAGAAACCGCGGCCGGGTCCTTCACGGCGTGGTCGTGCCGGTGCGGAGTAGGGAAACATCAAACCGCCGGGGCGGTCGAAATTGCCGGTGATCGCACAGATCATGTCCGCGGCCCAGGACGCCAGGGTTCCAAACTCTGTCGTGTGTGCGCCCATGCGTCCGTAAACAGTCGCGGATTCGGCGGCAGCGATCTCGCGTGCCAGGGTGCGGATGGCGTCTGCTTCGATGCCCGTGACCGTGGCGACCGCCGCAGGATCGAAAGCCGAAACCGCGGCCCGCAACTCGGCGTAACCGTTCGCGACATCATCCAACCCATCAGAACTCGCGAGCCCCTCTTCGAACAAGACGTGTGCGATCGAAAGCAGTAGATGCGCGTCAGTTCCAGGCCGAATCGCCAGATGGCGGTCGGCGAGCTTTGCTGTCCGCGTTGTGCGTGGGTCGACGACGACCAACGTGCCGCCGCGTTGCCGGAGCTTCTTTAGTCGTCCTGGAAAATCGGGCGCGGTGCATAGGCTGCCGTTCGACTCGACCGGGTTCGCACCGAGCATCAGCATGTACTGCGTGCGGTCGATGTCGGGGACGGGGATCGTGTCGGGGTTTCCGTACATGAGACCGCAGGACACGTGTCGGGGCATCTGATCCACGGTTGAAGCGCTGAATAACGTTCGGCTGCGAAGCGCCTGAAGAACCGGTCGTACGAAGAATGCGCCGGCCATGTTGTGGACGTTCGGGTTGCCGAGATATGCCGCGAAAGATTCGTCGCCAAATTCGTCCCGTATCTCCGCGGTGCGTTTTGCGATAAACGCAAACGCTTCATCCCACGAAACTTCGACATGTTTGCCGTCTCGTTTGATGAGCGGTGCGCGCAAGCGATCCGGATCTTCGTGCAGCGCGCCAAGTGTCGTCCCCTTCGGGCAGATGAAGCCGCCGCTCATGACGTCGTCGTCGTCGCCGCGAATCTGCTTGACCTGATCGCCCTCGACTGTGATTTCAACGCCGCACGTTGCTTCGCAGAGCGGGCAAGTTCGGTAAAAGGTTCGTTCGTCCGTAGTCGCCGTGCCGGTACTGGTGTCGGGTGTCGTGCTCATGCAACTTCCTCTTCGGTCTTCGTTGCGGCTTCGAGTAGTTCGTCGAATGAAGCCTGAATGCAGTCGGCGTAAAAGCCGGGGTCCGGTAGCTGATCACGACAAGCGGTGACCGCGATACTGATGCGACCCGAATAACTGAATACCGGGTGGATAATTCCCATCCCGTCCATCACGGGGCCGATGCCGTGGAGTGCAACCATGCGCGCACCCGTGAAGTAGAGCGGAAACTGCGGGCCGGGGACGTTCGTAATGACGGTGTTGAGGAAGGGCTTTACGCGATTGGCGAGCCCCATGCGGGTGTAGAGCCGCGCGGCGAGACCCGAGAAGGTGCCGGGGAGTACCTGGCTGATGTCTGTCATGGTCTCGGCGCCCATCGCTTCCGCGACCGCCTTGGAATCGCGCGTCCCGTCGTGAACCGCGCCGAGTCGTTCAACTGGGTCTGCGATGTCTGTATAGAGCGTGACGCTCATCGCCGAAATTCGATTGCCCATGGCTCCGCTTTCTTCGTCAGAGCGAACGGAGATCGGTGCCATGGCGACCAATGACTCTCGGGGCAATTCTTTCTTGTCTTCGAGATACCGCCGCATCGCTCCGCCGCATATTGTGAGCACCACGTCGTTCACAGTTGCACCGGGCACCCGCTTGCGGATATCCCGCACGTCCTGCAGTGCGAAGTCGCGTCCTTCGACAACGCGGTGAGCGGTCACCGTCCCGTTGAAGCGTGTGCGCGGAACGCTGCCCGAATTTTCCACCTCTTCTTGCGGATCGCTGCGCATGACGTTCGCGATCGACGGGATGGTTCGACCCATGACGCGCAGAAACCGGAAGGGGTCTTGAACGTTTCGCACCGCTGTCCGCATGCCAAGCTCTAAGAGTGAGGGGTCTCGTTCTGGTATCCACTGTTCCGTCGGGGGCTCCGGGGTCGCGTCCGGTTCGATGTCGTGGATCACTGCTGTGAGTTCCGCGCCAGAAACCCCATCGATCGCAGAATGATGGATCTTGGTCATCACCGCGAAGCTGTTCTTCGGTGTGCCCTCGACGTTATCGAGCCCCTCGATCACATACATTTCCCAAAGCGGCTTGCTGAGGTCTAATGGACGCGCGTGGATGCGTGCGATTTGAATGCAGAGTTGTCGCCAGTCGCCCGGATGGGGCAGTGCGATGTGGCGAACGTGAAACTCGATGTCGAACTCGGGATCTTCAATCCAATAAGGGTGATCGAAGTCGTAGGGCAGGCGCACCAGCTTCTGACGAAAGCACTTGGCGAGATGTAGGCGACTGCCGATGTTCGAGAGAATGTCCTTGAACGTGACGCTGCCACGGGTTGCGGTCGATTGATCGTAAATAGCAAAAGAGCCAATGTGGGTGGGCGCGTTGCCGGACTCGAAATAGAGAAACGCTGCATCCAGGCCGCTAAGTTGTTGCACGAGGAGTCTCCCTATCGAGGGGGCGAATATGCCGCCGAAACCCGTATCCTATCACACGGCATCATGGCCCCATTTGGCATTTCGGCTGCACACATCGGGCCGATGTGTGCACGCCGGGACGCTC
>JASDVE010000082.1:0-7361 GCA_041891195.1 Myxococcota bacterium
CCCACTCCCCCAGTCGTCCTTCAACCATGGGTCGACGGCGCTTAAGTGAATCGCTTCCCCGTCGATCGTTGCGATTACGGGACCGGGTTCGATTGGGGACTGTGGCTGGATTGGGGCAGTTCCCCGGCTGGCGCAGGCCAGCGTCATCGCGAGCATCGCGATGGCAAACAAGATCGAACTGGAACGTTGGAAATTTTGCGACATGGATTCACCCCTTCCACGAAATCTACCTTATGCGTGTTTCTATCGCAGGGGCTGGCCTGCCATGCAGCGATGCAGGAATGGGTGGCTGCAAGGTTGCTCGATTTGATTTCGCGAATGCCTCGTGCAAAGATGCGCCATGGATCACGAAGAACTCATGGCGCGTGCGGTCGCCCTGTCGAAACATGGGATCGAAACCCGGGCCGGGGGGCCCTTTGGTGCGGTCATCGCGCGCGCGGGAGAGGTGGTTGCCGACGGCTGGAACCGCGTGACGTCCCAGAACGATCCGACCGCCCATGCGGAGGTCGTGGCGATCCGCGAGGCCGCGCAGTCGCTTGGGACGCACGACCTGTCCGGCTGCATCTTGTACACCTCGTGTGAGCCGTGCCCAATGTGTTTGTCGGCCGCATACTGGAGCCGGGTCGACCACGTCTATTACGCGAACACCCGCGCCGACGCGGCAGGCATTGGTTTCGACGACAGTGAACTCTACGACGAAGTCGCAAAGCCCATTGAAGCGCGATCGCGATCGATGACTCGGCTTAAAAACGACGACGCCGTTTCCGTGATGGAAAAATGGGCCGCAGACCCGACGAACAGACGGTACTAGTCAAGGCCGGGCGGCGATGGCGGACCGCCTGCACGCTTGGAAGTACACCCGACAGTGACGCGACTTCCGCTTGGTGCATCGAATACGCAGGATGTATGCACAGCCGCGAGACTTTATTCTGTTCGCGCCTCTACCGATAAGTCTTTGTGAGGAGACCTCAAACCATGTTCAGTTTTGTTCGCACCGCGCTGATTGCCCTCGCCGCTTACTTCGGCGTCACCTACTACCTCGACGAACCCGAGGCGCTCAAGAGCGACGTCGCAGCGCTGCACGAAATGACGGACAGCCTTCCCGAAGTGCGTGACCGCGTCGTGGACGGCGCGATAGACGCTGCGGACAAGGGCGGCAAGAAGATTGTTGAGGCGAAAAAACGCCTGGACAGCGTGAAGGGGCGCGTGCAGGACAGCATCGCTCAGGGCGCGGATCGGTTCTCCAGCGGTCACTAAAAGAGCGGCCGGGGGATCCCGGCGTTCGCAAAAATGGGGACGAAAATTGAGAGCCAGTTCGCCGCAACCCGCGTCGTCGAGCCCCGTCCCCCAAAGCCGCCATTTGTCGGCCCCGTTTTAGGCCCCGGGCACTCGAAACAATCGGTTTCGCCGCGAACGTGAAATTCCACGTGAAAAGGGCTAAAAGGTCCGGGTGATTGCGCCCCGGTTCGCCCTGAATCGGATGCGCTCGTGCCGTTGGGGAGTGATTCGATGCGCAGAGAAGACGTCCTTTCTCGCTTGGTAGATTTGATTGATGAGCGTAAGCGACTGCGACCCGCGGATAGCTATGTCGTGAACTTGCTCGACGGGGGTGTGGACGCCATCGGTGCCAAGGTGCGCGAAGAAGCACTCGAATTGATCGAGGCTGCGGGGAAGCAAGACGCCGACCATACGGCGCACGAAGCCGCGGATCTGTTGTTTCACGTGTGTGTGTTACTGAGTCACGCCGACGTGTCGTTCGAAAAAGTGCTCGAAGTTCTGGAGGGACGTTTCGGCGTCTCTGGACTCGAAGAAAAAGCGTCGCGTGCAGCGAAGCAGGAGAAAAACTGATGTTGGGGACTGACCAATTGCGCATCGCGGTGCCTTCGAAGGGGAGGCTGCGCGATCGTGCGGTTGAGATCTTGCGAGGCGCGGGGTTGCGCTTCCGGCTTTCGGGGCGACGCCTTTTTTCCGTCTGCAGTGACACGGACACCCGCATCATTTTTTCAAACGTGCAGGACATCCCCGTGCTCGTCGCCGAAGGCGTCGTCGATCTCGGCATTACGGGCAGCGATCAAATCCTCGAAAAGCGCGTGGACGTCATCGAGCACCAGAAACTCGGTTTTGGCAAATGCCGCGTCTCGGTGGCCGCCCATAAAGACAGCGCGATTCGCAAGCCCGAAGATTTGAGTGGCAAGGTTGTCGGGTCGAGCTTCGCGAACCTCGCTGCCGACTATTTTCGAGACAAAGGCATTGAAGATGTCCACATCATTTCGATTGAAGGCGCCGTCGAGGTGATGGTGCTGCTCGGCCTGGTCGACGCCATCGTGGAGATCGTCGAAACCGGGAACAGCTTGCTCGAAAATGATTTGGTTGAATTGTGGCCCGTGCAAACTGCCGAGGCGGTTTTGATCGGCAACGCGACTCCCCGAGACACGGCTGGGCGCGACCGCTTTCTGCGCCGAGTCGAAGGGGTACTCGCCGCCCGGCGCTATTCGCTTCTGGAATACAACTGCCCCGCAGACAAGCTCGAAGAGGCGACACAGATCACGCCGGGTTTCAGCTCGCCAACGGTGCAGCCCCTTGTCGACACCAACTGGTTGGCGGTCCGCGTGCTCGTCGAACGCAGCGAAATCCATTCCATTCTAGACGGTCTCGAAGAGGTGGGGTGCGTCGCAATTCTCGAGTCGGAAGTACGCCAAACCCGGCTGTGATGGCGCAGCGGCTCCGCTCGCACGTTGCGGATTCACGCCCAGACTTTGTCGCTAAAGTTCTTCGCAACGCGCCCGCAGGAGCCATGACACCCTGACTGCATTCGAACCGAAATCTGCGTCCTACCAAGCGACCCCGTCGGCCACGACGGGCATAGGCACCGGGGTAGGGCTCGTGCTCGAGGGCAGCCGTGTCCTGATCCGGGACCGCAGTCTGTGGTCTTTGGCTGCGGTTCCGGTCGTATTTTGCACCCTCGCCCTCGGAGTCGCGGGTTCGTTGGTCTACTTCAACGCCGCCGACCTGTATGCGGCGTTGACGAGCTGGCTTCCCATCTTGGAAGTCACGGCCTGGTATCAGTGGCTTTGGCTCGGGCCGGCGAAGCTCGCCATCGGCGCACTTGGCGCGGCGATATTTGCTGTCGTAAGTGGGCTGTCCGTACTCGTTGCGCTGCTGATCGCCAACCTGGCTTCTGCGCCTTTTCTCGACCTACTTTCACAGCGCGTCGAGCAGAACGTCCTGGGGGGTGTGGTTGACTCGGGGGAGTCCGGGTTTGCTGCGATCGCTGCCGAAGTACGCCGAACGATGGCAGGCGAACTGCAGCGCATTGTGTTCTTTGTCGCGGTATGGGGCGCGATCTCGCTTTTCGGGATCTTGATTCCCGGCGCGCAGCTGGTCGCGCCTCTGCTGTTGGTCCTGTTTACCGCGGCATTCTTACCGCTCGACTACGCGGGCTACCACTTGGATCGGCGCCAAGTCTCATTTCGCGCACGACGAGATTGGTTGCAGAAGCACCTCTCCACGATGCTCGGCTTTGGTGGAACCGCGATGGCGACGGCTCTTGTACCCGGGCTCAACCTGCTGTTACTCCCGGCGCTCGTGGTGGCGGGAACACTTCTCGCGATCCGGTATCCGGTACCGGACTCAGCGCAGCCGTAAGCGATTAACTCCGCGCGACGTGTTGCCGGAAAAAGTCGAGAACGACTTTCACCGATTCGTTGTCGAGGGCTGGCCCCGCGCCGGTAGCGTTGTGACGCACTTTGAGCTCTGTACAGGCGTCGAAGATCGAGGGTCCGTTCGCCGCCTCGATCGCGAGAATTGGACGCGGTGCGATTTCATTCGCAAACGCCCGAGCATCAAGCTCGTCGATATCGATCGGCTGTGCAAAAGCTGAAACGGTTGCATTGACGCGCGAGTCGATGCTTGCCGCGATCGTCGCAACCGATGCGCCATCGCCAAGGCCAAGGATCGCGATGCGGCTTTCATCGACTGCGGATCGTGTGGACAGGGCTTCGACCGTGCGCGTGACGTCACGAACGGCTTGCCGCATGAATTCCGTCAGCAGCGCGATCGCATTCGGGTCGAGTTCGCTTGCGCTCCCCGCGCGCGCGATGGCACTGGCCAGTCGCTCGCTGAATTTCGCGCTTCGCCGTTCACCGTAAAGAGGGAGGTCGATGGTCGCGACAGCGAAATCGTCGCCGGTGAGGCCCGCCAAGAAATCGAAATCAGCAGAAAGGCAGCCGCCGGAGGCCCCGAACGCGAGAATCACCGGACAGGGACCGGAGCGCGGGGCGGGCAGGACGAGTCTGCCAGGCACGCGATCCCCACGACTCGAAACTTCAAAGCGATGGGCGGTCGCACCCGCGAACGCCGCCGAGGGCGCATGCGAGGCAAGGCTCAGCCCCAAATGTTCGTGGGGAGGCGGCGTGCAAAAGTCGAACGGCATGCCGCTTGCGCTGCGAATCGTCGGGGTTGTCATAGTGGGGGCGAGCTTAGCCCGGACCACGCCAACCAACTCGGCCTATCTTGGCGATTCGCCCCGTTCTGCTCAGTATGCGAGCAGGATCTTCCGTGCGCGGTACAGGTTCGACTTGATGGCGTTTTCGCTGCGATTCAGGGTCTGTGCGATCTCGTGGATCGGCCGGTCCTGCACGTGGTGCATGTCGAAGAGAACCCGCTGCTCGGGCGTCAAGCGATTTTTCATAAGACGGTTGATTGTGTGGATCCGTTCTTTGTATTCGATCGTCTCGATCGCCGACGGCGAAGCGCCTTGATCGAATGAAATGTTGTCAGAATCGCCGTCGTCCAGAGGAACGGTTGGGTGCCGCTTCTTCTTAAAACGCGAAGCGATCGTCCGACGCGTCACACCGAAGATCCACGCTCCGAAGGGCGCTTCGCGACGATACGAATCGACCGACGAAAACACGTTGATAAAGACTTCTTGAACCGTCTCTTCTACGTCAGCCGTGTTGTTCAGGCGGCGGTTTACAAAGTGGTAAACCCGCTTGAAATAGCGGTCATATAGATTTGAAAAAGCGTCGTGATCGCCACTAGCAATCATTTCGACGAGGTCCTCGTCGCTCAACGAGTTCACATCATTCATATCAGGAGCGGCCACAGTCTCTCCTCTCTTCCCAGATCCAGCCTTTTCACCATCACGAGGGGCGGCTCGGAGTAACCCCCTGTTAAGGAGTGGCCAAATGTTTTCGTTGGTGTCAAAAAATGTCAGCTGGGACGAAAATTGTCACCAGAAAGTCACAGCGGGAGCTGTGGGCTGGACGGCGCGCAGGGAAAAACCTGTTCTTCTACAAAGAGATGGCAGTGGGTTGGGTACCGCAGCGCAAGCGAGCGGTGGCTAGACGAATCTTGCTGGATTCAGCTGACTTCGACTTTGCGGGCCCGTTCGAAGACGAGTTTTGCCGCTTCGCGAACCCCGCCCGCCGCAAGCGACTGGGGGTTTGCCTGGCCGAGTGCGCGTCCGGTGAGGATCGCCCGGTAGACGTCGAGGTCCTCGATAATCAGGCCGTAGCTCGCCACGCTGAGCCCGAGTCGCTGTTCCACACTCTGGGCCAGGGCTCCAAACGCCTCTTCGGCCTCCCGCTGACCGGGGGCACCGTAGATCGTGACCCCGATTTCGGCTCCGGGGTTTTCACCCAAGAGCCATGCCGCCAGGGCGTAGGTATCGGCGAGACTGCGGGAATCGGTGGCGCTGAAAAGCAGTAACCAATCGAGGAGTTTACTGGCGACTTCTGCGCCGCGCAGCCATGCCGGCGGGATCCGCACGAGAACCACACCTCCAGCGTCAGCGTCGTCAGCGCGGGTCTCCGACAGCTCGACCGCGGCGCTAAATAGGGATGAAAGGCTGTCCGCTCGGGAAGTCTGCACCCGCGCACCTTGGGACGGAACAGAGGAACGTAGAAAGAGGCGCTTCGAGTTAGGGGTCGACGGGGTCAGGATTGTGGCGTCGCCACCGAGCGAGGCAATGTGATCGGCGATGCCCGAAACAAGGGACGCACAAACGATCTGTTGATCCGAAATCGGAACCGCAACGATGGGAAGCGCGTTCGGTCGTGCTTCCGACACGCGGTGAGGATGGGGCGCGTCAACTTCGGCGGAGCTCGGCCCAAGGACGGACGTCGGAGTGGCGGCGTCCGGGGTGAGTTCCGGCATGAAGTAGTGAAGCACGTCGGCTAGGTCGCGAGGCACGGTGCTTGTTGGTCTCCCAGCCGGTCTATCGAACGACCAGTACCGAATTCTCTTGGCCGGTCGAAGTCGGGACCCAGTCAGCGTTGTTGGGATCGCGCGACCATTCGCCATCTACCACATAGCGGTAGTGATAGGTGCCGGGCGGCAGCTGTAGAATTTTGGTCCAGATGCGGGTTTGGCCCTCGGACTCGATGATCGATCGCACGCCCTTGTCCGGGATCCAGCCGTTGAAATCACCTGCGATACGAACTTCGCCCGCCTCGGCATCTCGGTAGCGGACGACGACTTCGCGTGCGGAGATTTGCTGCATTTCTTTGTTCGGGATGTTGTTGTGAAGCGTCGTGGACGGGCTGGCACCCAACTCGATTGCGAGCGCCGCATAGTCGCGGGCTCCATTCGCCGAAGGCGCATACTTCGAAATGGGCACTCCGCTGTGTGCGGCCTCGCGCAGTTTGACGTTGAACCGAATCACACTGTCGAAACAGAGATCCTTATACAGCTCCCGCACCTCGCCGAGGGTCTGACGGGCGTAGCGGGTACGTCCGTCGTAGAGCGTGGGAAGGATACGTACGGAGAGGTCGTGGCCGATACGCTCCGAGAGAAGGGCCACAGTTTCCAGTAGTTTCTGCACGCCGTCGACGGCGAAGAAACTCATCTCGAGGGGGATCACGACCTCGCTCGCAGCGCGCAGGGCGTTAAATGTGAGCAGGCCGACGTTTGGGGGGCAATCGATCAGCACGTAGTCGTAGTGCGAGGTCAGGCCATCCAGGGCGGCTGCTAGGCGTTCGGTTCGTTCTTCATGCCGCTCGCTCGCGAGTTTTTGTTCGAGTGCGGAAAGGACGATGCTAGATGGGGCGAGGTCGAGGTTTGAAGAAACGTTGAGGATGACATCTTCAATTCGTCTTGTGCCGGGAGGTTCTACGAGAATTTCGTAGAGGTTTTGATCGAGTTCTTCCGGGTTGATCCCCAACGCGAGTGTTGCGTGGGCTTGCGGGTCGAGGTCGACCACCAAAACACTAGAGCCGTCCTCCGCAAGAGCACCCCCCAAGTTGACGGTGCTCGTAGTTTTCCCGCAACCACCCTTCTGGTTTACGATCGCAATGACTCGCATGGCGTTACCCCCCCCCCCGGTGCGGCGATACCTTCATTCGCCGACTGATACCACGCTC
>JASDVE010000083.1:0-3077 GCA_041891195.1 Myxococcota bacterium
GACATGCTCGGGCTCCTGGCGGTATTGGGTGGATAGTGTCTTCGCTCGCTTGTGCAGGCAAAAAGTTCGGTGGCCCACGATAAGTCACTTATTGCCATTCAGCATCGCGACCCACGAGTTCCGGAAGTCGAATGCGGTAGGGTTTACTGCCATGAAATACGAAGCGGTGTTGTTTGATCTAGGCGGCGTGGTGCTTGGCTCCCCACTCCACGCAATTGCAGAGTACGAGCGAGAACTCAAAATTCCCGAGAATTTCGTCAATCGCGTCGTTGCGACGACGTCGCCTTACGGAGGTTGGGCGAGGTTGGAACGAGGTGAGCTCAACCTCGAGGAGTTCTACGTCGCGTTCGAAGCCGACTGCAAGAATGCGGGGCACGAGATCTCGGCGCGAGAGATGATGACTCGAATGAATGCTGCGACCGCACCGCGTCCGGCCATGCTGAAGGCCATTGGCAAGTTGAAGGAGGCTGGCATCAAGGTCGCAGCGGTAACGAACAATTGGATCGTCGCACCCGATGAACCCCATTCTCACGCCACTGCCGGAGGCGTCCACCGGCTGAACGAGCTGTTTGATGTCTTCATAGAAAGCAGCGTCGAGGGCCTTCGCAAACCCGACCCGAAAATCTACACGATGACGTGCGCGCGTCTGGGCGTTTCGCCGGAGGTGTGCGTTTTCCTCGACGATATTGGGAGCAACCTCAAGACCGCGCGTCAAATGGGCATCACGACCATTAAGGTCGATACGCCCGATGTCGCACTTCGAGAACTCGAAGCGTTTGTTGAGCTCGATCTGCTGGCAGATTGACACGACGCGAGCATTGAACGGAGGGCGCCACGTCGCGCGATGAGTATCATCGCCAGATGTCTACAAACGCAATTTACGTTCGTAAAATTGGTGGCCCAGAATGTCTTTCCTGGGAGCCGCAAGAAAGACGCCAACCCGGGGACGGACAGGTCCGCATTGCTGTGACCGCGGCCGGAGTCAATTTTATCGACGTCTATTTTCGCTCGGGTCAGTATCCGCGCCCCGTTCCTTTTACACTTGGCCTTGAAGGCGCGGGTGTCATCGAAGCCGTGGGGCCGAATGCCGGAGATTTCGTCGTCGGAGATCGCGTCGCCTGGTCCGGGGTTCCCGGCTCGTACGCGCAAGAGGTGAACGCGCCGGTCGGCTCGCTTGTGAAGGTCCCGGACGGCGTCGACCTCGAAGTTGCGGCGGCCTCCATGCTCCAGGGCATGACCGCTCACTACCTCTGCCGCAGTACCTATGAAGTCAAAGCCGGCGACACCGCGCTAGTCCATGCCGCTGCGGGGGGTGTGGGCTTGTTGCTGATTCAGATGTTGTGCGCCCTAGGTGCCGACGTGATCGGAACTTGTTCAACAGCTGAAAAAGAAATTCTCGCAAAAGGCGCCGGCGCGGGGCACGTGATTCGCTACGACGAATGCGACTTTGCCGAGCGCGTCAACGAAATTACGAACGGACAGAAGTGTGACGTGGTGTTCGACTCGGTCGGCCAGTCGACCTTTGAAGGCAGCCTGGCATCCCTTCGTCCTCGGGGCACGCTGGCCTTGTTCGGTCAGTCGAGTGGTGCGGTGGCACCGTTTGACCTGCAACGCCTCAATCAACTGGGTTCGCTCTACGTGACTCGCCCCTCTCTCGCTCACTATATGGCGACCCGCGAAGAGTTTGAAATGCGAGCGGGCGCGGTCTTGGAAAGTGTCGCAGGCGGCGAACTGGACGTGCGAATCGGAGATCGCTTCCCCATGGCGGACGCGGCAGAAGCACATCTCGCACTCGAAGGACGAAAGACGACTGGCAAGGTGTTGTTAATTTCGTAGTTTGACAGGTCGATTTAACAGAGCACAAAACGGACATGGAAACGGAGAAATCAACGTGACGTATCGAGTCGTACAATGGGCTACGGGAAATCTCGGCAGGGCAGCGATCGAAGGCATCGTGGCGCACCCCGAACTAGAGCTCGCGGGCGTTTGGGTTCGCAGCGCGGACAAGGTTGGAATGGACGCCGGCACCCTCGCCGGGATCGCGCCATTGAACGTGGCCGCTTCGGGAAGTATCGACGAAATCATCGCGCTCAAGCCAGACTGCGTGCTCTACTCCCCCCTCATGGCAGACGATGCCGAAGTCGTCACGCTACTCGAAGCCGGGATCCACGTGGTGACTCCGCTCAACTGGTTCTACCCGGGGAATATCGCAATCCCCCATCTGCGCGCTGCATGCGAAAAGGGAAACGCGGTTCTTCACGGAACGGGAATTCATCCGGGGGGAATGACCGAAAAGATCCCCGTGATGCTCAGCGCCTTTTCTCAGAACATTACGTATGTGAGTTCTGAAGAGTTTTCGGACTGCCGGACGTATGGCGCACCGGATGTCTTGAGTGAGCTGATGCTGTTCGGCAAGACACTCGAGCAAGCGCGTGCTTCGATGATGCCGGGCTTCATGGCGGGCGGGTTCAATCAGTCGATCGACATGATCGCCGACGCGTTGGGTTTCAAACTCGATGAAGAAAAATTCGCCCAGCACGAGATCTTCGCGGCGACCGCTCCCATTGACAGCCCGATTGGCAAGATCCAGCCGGGTTGTCTCGCGGCCCAGCGCTTCAACTTCGAAGGTCGGGTTCGTGGCGAGCCCGTGATCTCGGCGAGTGTCAATTGGTATATGGGGACGGAAGATATCGAGGAAGGCTTTTCGATCGGGGATGGCGGGGAGCGCTACGAACTCGTCATTAAGGGCGACCCGCCGGTGACAATGCAGCTCCACGGGATTCACCCTGACGCGTCATTGAGTCTCGAAGAGATCCAGAAACGGAACCCCGGCATCGTCGCGACAGCAAACCACTGCGTCAGTTCAATTCCGTACGTGTGCCAGGCGCAGCCCGGGGTCCGGCACTATCTCGACTTGCCCATGGTTGCCGGGCGCGCGCGGGGCGATCTCGCAGAATAGGCTTAGAGCCGAAGCGAGTGCCGGAATCTACTTTGGGCCATGCATGTGCCAATGCATCCATTTAGCGAAACTTCGGGATGACCTCGTTTGCGATGAGACTCATCGAAGACTTGGCAAG
>JASDVE010000083.1:3087-7315 GCA_041891195.1 Myxococcota bacterium
CATACATGTCGGCCATTTTATCGAGTCCCATTGCAGTGATGGCTTCAGCCGCATTGCCGTAGTACTCGTAGCCTTTGGTTTCCTTGAAGTGCGTGCCGCCGATCTCGTAGTGGTCGACTACCGTCGAAAAATATTCCCTGACGTATTGACCACCCAGCTCCTTGGCTTTGACGGGGTCCTTGTCACAAAAGACAAGCTGCCCTGCAAACGGCGGCGGTGCCGGGGTTTCACGGAGAGAGGCCCACTTTTCTTGGTAAGGCTTGAGGGCCACTTCGCGAAAAACTTCCCACGGCTGCTGCGCGAGCACCATGAGCTGTGCGCCAATGACGGCTGCTTGACTTGCGGACTCCGGTGACACTCCAATTGCAAAAACGCGATCCTGGAAACCCCGTGTTGGACGCGGGCGAAGATCGGCCCGTGGACGGGTGAAATACTCGGTATCCGCTTCGAAATACCCTTTGTTCAGGGCATCGAGTACCAGTTGTGTGCCCTGATCAAAGCGGGGACGCGCTTCATCCATGGGAATTGCGAAGCGTTCATATTCTTTGCGGGACAAACCGCGCCCAAAGCCGAGTAGCGCCCTCCCCCCACTTTGTTGGTCCAACAGCGCCATCTTTGCGGCGATCCGATAGGGATCGTTCCACGGAACGATGACAGCCCCTGTTCCCAGCTTGATGCGGTCCGTACAGCCGGCGACCTGAGCCAACCACTGCATATTGTCGGGGCACATCGAATAGCCGAAGAAATGATGTTCGGTCGCCCAATAGCTGTCATAACCGAGCGCGTCCGAAAGCTGTGCGAGTTCGAGTTCATTTCGCATCACCTGCGTGTCGTCTTCTTGGTCGCGATAGTTCTGGAAAATTGAAAGCAGCCCAAATTGCATGAAGTTCTCCTGCCGACGTGAGATTATCCGCGTGTGCGACGAGCCTAACATTGGTTGGATGTCCGATCGACATGCTTCTCGCACAGCATTGAATCGCAGTTCGCAATTTGAAAGGGCAGCGCCGTGGGATTCTTGAATCGGGTCAAGCAAGTATTTACCCTCGATACCCGTTCACTATCGCTGTTTCGAATTTTTATCGCCTCTGTCGTACTCTATGACCTCGCGGATCGCGTGGGGGATCTAGAGGCCCACTACACCGACATGGGTGTGTTGCCTGCTCGCACCCTGATCACGTTGTATGGCGACCGGATGTATGCGTCGCTGCATGTGGTTGCCAGCGGTAGCTATGCCGCGGTTGCGCTTCTCTTTGGCGTGCATGCTCTGGCTGCGGTTGCGTTGTTGTTGGGCTTCCATACTCGTCTGGCAACCCTCGCATGTTGGTTCCTCGCGCTGAGCTTGCAGGTTCGTACTGTCGCTCTCCTGAAGATGGCAGGGGACTCGTACGTCGCCGTCGCATTGCTGTTCGCGCTCTTTCTTCCAATTGGAAGACATTGGTCGTGGGACAGTCGACAAGACGCCGAGCATCCACCCGAGGCCGCGAACGTGATCTCCTTGGCGACGGTCGCGTTCGTTGCACAGGTCTGTATTTTCTATTGGCAAACGGGGTGGATCAAGACGGGCGAAACTTGGTTCAACGGAACTGCGGTCTGGTATCTCGTCAACCTCGACATGCTCAGCAGCCCCATCGCCCCGTGGATCGCAACGCAATACTGGGCGATGGCACCGCTGACCCATGCCACCCACGCTCTCGAGCGCTTTGGACCGGTCCTGTTTCTGATCCCGTTCTACGTTCCGTTCTTTCGCAGTGTGGCCATTGTCTCTTTCACCATGCTGCATATTGGGATTGGCGCGTTCATGTATTTGGGCGCCTTCCCGGCCATGTCGATGGCGCCCCTCGTCGCTCTCGTACCGAGCAAGCTGTGGGACGCGTGGCTGCCACGCCTGATGCGACGACCTTTTTCCGTAAACGTCCAGCCGGCCTTGATGGATCGCCAGGCGAGCAAACCGGTTCGTTGGGGCACAAACTTAGCGGTGGCCATGTTGACACTTCACATTCTTTCGTTCTGCATCGCGACGCTCGGAATCGGGGGTCTTCAACCCACTTCGCTACCTGGGGCCCAACTCAAAGCGGGACGTGCACTCGGGCTCAATAATTCTTGGTCCATGATGTCACCGAACCCAGGCAATCTGAACTGGTGGTTTCTAATCGACGGAAGAACTGCTTCGAGGCACCACGTCGACCCGTTTAGTAAGAAGGAAACGACGTGGGATCGGCCCGAGAACAACGTGGACTCCCTGCGCAGCTGGCGGTGGCGCCTCACGCTACTGGGCTTGCTCACGTTGCCCGAAGGCAGTCCCCGGCGCGCGATTCTGCAAGGCGCTCTAGGCGACTACTTCTGTCGTCAATGGAACAGTGAGCATGCCCCTGAAGATCGACTGATCAGCGGGCGCTACGCCCGGGTTGTCGAACCCATCGGCCCGACCAAACGCATGCCTACCTTCCGAGAGTGGATTGGCGAATTCACTTGTCCAACGAAGCTCGCTCCCGTGAACGACTAGACATCTCGGTCTCGGTCTCGGTCTCGGACTTTGGCTTTGCACACGCCATCTTGAAGTTCCAGAAGGTGGCGAAGTCGCGGGTCATCCTCTTTTTGACAGCACGCGAATCTTTTTTTCTACGATCGTCGCGATATTGCACAGTACTTTTCGAGCCCTATGAACTCGGATCATGCAGCGCTAGCTTCGCGCATTCGAGCGATAGACCCGTGGCAGACGGAACACGGACGACAACACCAACACAAAGCGAGGCGCGAAGATGACGACCGGCCAATGTCTATGCGGTGATGTGAAGTATGCGATCGAGGGCAAAATCTCTTCGATCTGGCTTTGTCACTGCAGCAAATGTCGGCGCGGTACCGGCTCCGCATTTCACGCGAGCGCAATTTGCGGCGCCGACAAATTCGAATGGTTGTCAGGCGAAGACGGCATCCGAGAGTTTGAAAGCACACCGACTTACGTCACACGCTTTTGCGGACGCTGTGGCTCACCGGTCCCACAGCAGTTGCGTGGGACCGAACTTGTTTTTCTGCACGCGGGTGCTCTAGACGAACCGATCGGACGCGGCGTCGACCATCACATTTTTACGGGGTCGAAAGCGTCTTGGTACGAAATTACCGACGACCATGTCCAGTACGACGAACACAAATCGCCCCCGACGTAGCGAAAGTGTCTGCTCCGGCGCCGCCTCGTTTGCCAAGACGTTTGGTGCCTAAGCCTTCGCGCCAGCCCCCGCCGCGGCGATGCGATCTCGCACGTTGGTAAGGCGGGCCCGTTTCGCACGTTCTTCGTCTTTGGACCGCTTCGGGGCAACATCACCCGGCAGCGGTGCGAGACCAAAGTCGGTGTAGACCACTTTGCGCGGCTGCTTCGTAGGACGGTGTGCCCGATGCAAGGTGTCGCTGCAGTGCACCGTGAGATCTCCGGTACGGGTTTCGAGTTTTATAGGAGCGAGGTCGAAGCTCTGCGCCAAGCCGGCGAGCGGCATATTGGCCCGATGCGACCCGGGCACGACACCGAGCGCCCCACTTTCGACGTCGGCCCCGGTAACGGAAATCCCCACGGTCAGCGCGTTGCAGTAGTAGGAGTGCATTCCCTGACCGCAGTCCTTGTGCCATGGCAGGTCGGAAAGACCGGTCTGGATGTCGAGGGGTTTGACGAGACCTTCTGCCCCCATTTTCGTGCCGTTGTGGCAATCGCCCGTTAATGAAGCGAGCCACTGGAGTCGGTCGTCATACAAGAGCTCACGCAAAGCGGCCGACTTCTCATGGAACCAAAGCACCCGCACTGCGAGTTGTTCTTCGGTTGAAGTTCCCGCCCACCACGACGCCCCGTCGTCTGGCGTGGCTTCGGCAATGGCTGCGTCGAGATCGCGAGCGACTTCATCCATCTCAGGCGCACTGAAGATGTTCTCGATATGGAGAAACCCCGCCTCGCTGAGAAAATGGGAGATCTCCTCGCGGTCGTCGTCGAGGGAGAAACTTCGAGTCAGGTCGAGAGGGTTTCCCTCACGATCACGCAGTGCAATCGCGCTGGCTTCATGTACGGGACGACCATCGAGGAGCGCACGAAATACCGGTTCCCACCCGATCCATTCATCGAACTCGCCTTGGGTCACCTCCACCTTGGACGTCATCGCCAACCCCATCGTGGTTTGGCGATCTTGAACAAGGTTCGAGAGCCCTTCCTCGCTCAGCTTGACGTGCAGGCCTTCGGAGGACGCTGCGT
>JASDVE010000084.1:0-2168 GCA_041891195.1 Myxococcota bacterium
CCTCAACCTTACTACTGAAGTCAAGGTCTTTACAAAAGCCTACGATACCTCTGAAAAGGGCTGCAATGGTTTCGTAAGCTTGGGGTATTCGTAGAAGTGCAAGAAAGCGCGCGGCTTTCGAGAGAAGACGCCCAGACTCGTCTCTCGCAATGCTTCGCGCTCACGCAGCCCCCCTCCTACATCACGGGTACTCAGGACGAATACGGCCCCAGCTACGCCCTGTTAGAGACTGCGAGCAAGAGCCGGCGCTGCACTGGCTGGGGGTGGCTAACACCCCCGGTTTCTTTCGCTATTCTGCGCTCCACACAAGTCCGGGCACGCGCGGGTCTCGCGTTGACGGCCCGACGATTTCATTTCTAGTTCCATGAAGGAGTCAGCAAGATGAGCGACGTACGTTTCGACGGCCGAGTGGCTGTGATCACAGGTGCAGGCGGCGGTCTCGGCAAGTCCCACGCCCTCGAATTCGCCAAGCGCGGGGCTCAGGTTGTCGTGAACGATCTCGGCGGATCCGTCGATGGTCAGGGTTCGGGTTCTTCCGCGGCCGACGTCGTGGTCAAAGAGATTGAAGAAGCGGGCGGCACGGCAGTCGCGAACTATGACTCGGTTGCCACGAAAGCAGGCGGCGAAGCCATTATTCAGACCGCGATGGACAACTTTGGTCAGGTCGACATCGTGGTTAACAACGCGGGCATCCTCCGCGACAAGAGCTTCGCGAAGATGAGCGAAGACGAAATGACGTTGGTGCTCGACGTGCACTTGCGCGGCGCGTTCTATGTTTCCCAGCCGGCCTTCCGCGCGATGAAGGAACGCAACTACGGTCGCTTTGTCCACACGGCTTCGGCTGCAGGTGTCTTCGGCAACTTTGGCCAGGCGAACTACGGTGCCGCAAAGATGGGCCTCGTCGGCCTTTCGAACGTGCTCGCCCAGGAAGGCATCAAGAACAACATCAAGAGCAACGTAATCGCCCCGATCGCGATGACCCGGATGACGACGGGCATCATGGGCGACATGGGCCTCAACCTCGACCCCGGGTATGTGACGTCGATGGTCGCGTACCTTTCGAGCGAAGCTTGCGACCTCACCCACGAGATCTTTTCGGTGGGCGCTGGCCGCTACGCCCGGGTCTTCGTCGGCCTCTGCGAGGGGTACACGAACGGCGCCGAGGGTGGCGTGAGTGTCGAAGAAGTTCGGGACAACATCGAGCAGATTCGAAATCCCGACGGCTACTTGTTTCCCGGCTGTGCTGCATAATAAATGATGGCAGCGATGAAGAGCATCAAGTAATAGTCCACGTCGATGGCGTGGACCTACACGCCGGACTTGTTTCATCGACAATAAACGCAAAACGCCCCGGTGCCCAAGCTGCACCGGGGCGTTTTGCGTTTGTAACTCAATCCCTCGAAATCCATGAAACACGGGCCGATTGCTTCGGTCTGTGCTGAACTCGGAAGCCATGGCCAAGTCAGACAAAGAAACTCGCGGAGCCGGAAAAGGCGACAGCTACTATTCGCATTGGGCCGACTACGCCGCGCGCGCGACCGCGGAGAAGCACCAAGAACACGACGAAATCGTAGTGGCGGCTGGCATCACGCCGTCGGGCACCGTCCATATTGGGAACTTCCGCGAAGTCATCACCGTTGACCTCGTCGCCCGCGCCCTGCGCGACCGCGGCGCAAAGGTTCGCTTCATCTATTCATGGGACGACTTCGACGTTTTCCGCAAAGTTCCCGCAGGCATGCCCCAGCCGGAGATGCTCGAAGAGAACTTGCGCCGAAGCGTGGCCGACGTGCCCGACCCGTTTGGCACCGAAGAGAGTTACGCCGCACACCATATCGCCGCCTTCGAAGCGAGCATCACGCCGCTTGCGATCTCCCCCGAATTTATCCGTCAGTCAAAGCGCTATCGCGCGGGCGCGTACGCTGAGGGCATCCGAAAAGCATTGGAAGGACGTGACAAGATCCGCCAGGTTCTCGATCAACATCGAACGCAACCGCTTGCGGCAGACTGGCTCCCACTTGCGGGCTTCTGCGACAGCTGCGGTCGCGACGAACTCGACTTCGCGTGGGACGGCGAGTGGGGCGTTGGCGTCACTTGCCGAACTTGCGAGGCCATTCATCAGGTCGACTTGCGCGAAGGCGGCAACCTGAAACTCCCATGGCGCATCGACT
>JASDVE010000084.1:2178-7313 GCA_041891195.1 Myxococcota bacterium
CATCAAAGGGGAAGGCGGAAAGATCTCGAGTTCGAAGGGTGATGCGCTCACCGTTTCGGATTGCCTCGAAATCTATGAGCCCGAAATGCTGCGCTGGATCTTCGCGGTGGCACGACCGAGCGCCGAATTCCAGATCTCCTTCGACCTCGACGTGATCAAACTCTACGAAGACTTCGACCGGAGTGTGCGGCTCGCGCATCAGCCCGACGACGGCGGCAAGAACGACAAGAAGCGAAACATGGCGCGGCGAACGTTGCAGATGGCGAGCTGCGACCACCGTCGCATCAAACCCGACGAACCTATGCCCTTCGTGCCTCCGTTCCGCGGCCTGTCGATGATCTTGCAAGTTTACGATGGAGACCTCACCCAGAGCCTCGCGTACTACGAAAAACGCGGCGAGATCACGACCGACGCGCAGCGCGAACGCTTCGACGTCCGTGCTCGATGCGTGTGGAACTGGATCGAGCAATACGCACCAGATGACTTCCGCTATCGCATCCGAACCGAGCCTGTGGCGAGAGAACTTGAAGCCGACCCGCACGAAGTCATTCGACGTCTTGTAGACGTTCTCGAGGCCAATGCCGAGATCCAAGAACCGGAACTGATCGAACATCTGAAAGTCGTCTGTGACGGGACGAGCCTCGAACCCAAGACGTTCTTCCCGTACGCCTACGACCTGATTCTCGACAGACCCAAGGGCCCTAAGCTATCGACGCTGATCACCACCATCGGCGTGGGGCGCGCGCTGCCTCTCCTGCGCGGAGGGCTTGGGCGAAATGCCTGAGGCCCGACATGTCGTCCACTAGCGGCGACGTCTCCGTAGGCAGCCAGAAGCTTCGACACGCATTTGCAGTGTTCGGGGTGATGGCCTTTGCGCTCTTCATTCGCAGCCTGGGTTTCGAGCATGTCTTCACCGACGAAGGCGTGGTGTTCGCTCCCGCCGATGCGACGTATCACGTGCGCCGTGCGTTTTATACGTTCGCGAACTTTCCCGAGCTCTTGCTCCGCGATCCGTATCTGAACTTTCCGGGCGGTGTCAATGTCCCATGGCCGCCGCTGTTCGACTTCATTGTGGGTGGGACAGCGCGAATTTTCGCCGAAGACCAGGCTGGCTTCGAACGCGTCGCTGCTTGGGCATCGAGTGTGTTCGGCGCGCTTACGGTTGTGCCGATCTACTTCATCGCCCGTCAAGTCTCGAGTCACGGTGTTGGTTTGTTTGCGGGTTTTTTATTTTCCCTTTTTCCGATGTGCGTGAAATACGGTCGCGTCGGAAATCCAGACCACCACACCGCCGTAGCATTGGTAGGCGCGTGCATGCTCTTGTTGTGCACCTACGTGGCACGGCGCGACGTCGACGATCGTCGCATCATGTTGATGACACCCCTCATGTTCTTCGCGCGTCTTTCGATAATTTTTATCTGGCACGGCAATCTTCTCTATCTCGCGTTCTTCGAAGCCGCCTTGCTCCTTACCGCGGCAGCGACTCGTCGTAGTTCGATCACCCGAGCGCAGGCGCTGAGTGCGATCTTTACTGCGGTCGTTCTGAGTCCGATCGTCGAAGAATTTTTGCCGGTCCCCATCGGAGGGCCGTATTCATCGATTTCGCTTTCGCGGCTGCATATTGTCGTTATGGTCGGCACGAGTTTCGTCGCGTTTGCCCATTGGGGCTTGAACCGCTGGCGGCCCTCGAGCGGGTTCGCCTTGCGTTTGTTCGCGATCAGTGGTGCGAGTGTTGTGTTTGTGGCGCTATTGGCCGCTGTACCCGCAACCCGAGAAGGCTTGATCCCTGCGTTGCAGTTCTTGACATTAAGAGACGGCGCCGGAGCTGTGACCATCGAACAGTTCCCGCTATTTGCGACCTTCGGCCGCGACCCCGTCTATTCCCCAGAACAACCTTGGGCCTACTTTGCCTACTTGATCCCGGCTGCTCCACTTGCGTTTCCATTTTTCGTGCGCGACCCCGAAAGACGCGCAAGTGCATGGGTGCTCACGGGATGGACGGCGGGCTTTGCGCTCCTCGCGATGATGCAACGTCGCTACGGCAATGACTTTGCACCGGGCGCCGCAGTCGCATTCGCGATCCTTTTGGTTGGTGTCCCCCGCGCGATCATCGCGCGGCAAGCAGCCCCGCCTCGCCTTGCCCTACTTGCGGCAAGTCTTACGAGCCTCACAATCGCTTTGTTCTTGTTCTCTCCGGCGTTGCGTAACTACGAGATCCCACGCATTCAAAGTGGCTTCGCAGCGTTGCGCGGAAAGGACTACCCGCCTCCGAAGGGGATCGACCTGATCTCGAAAAACATGGCCCACTTCGCACGAAAGGTTCGCAACGCCACCCCTGACACCGAGGGTTTTCTCAATCAACGGCGCAACCCCGAATACGGCGTGATCGCCCAAGCGAACCTCGGACACCTTTTGCATTATCACGCGCGGCGAGCAACAGCGACCGACCCGATGTGGTCGTACATCGGTCCCAAGAACTGGGCTCTTTCTCGCGCATTTTTTTCCGCAACTGACGAAGCGCAGTCGCTAAAAATCGCGAACCAGCTGAAGGGTCGATACCTCGTCACGGGAAACACCGACCTCCAAAAAACAGTTTCGGGTCGCTTACATCAATTTGACGGTCGCCCCGTATCCGGCAGCAATCGCATTGAACGATTTCGCCTGTTGGCGGAGTCGGCACCGGGACGTATCGGCTTGGGGGTCATCTACGAAGGCACGTCTGACTACGAAACCGCCAACAGTGCCAATGCCTACAAGTTGTTCGAGATTGTCCAGGGCGCCATCATCGAAGTCATCGCCGAACCCAACGCGCGCGTCACCGCTGCTGTCACGATTCAGTCTCCGAGTGGCCGCCGCTTCAACTACGCGGCCAACGCCACGACGAACGACTCGGGTATCGCAAGAATAAGGGTTCCCTATTCGACCGGAAGCACTTCTCCCGTTCATGCGACGGGACCGTATCGAATTAGTTCAGGGTTCCAGATCGCGCGCGTTGATGTCGATGACGCAGAAGTG
This sequence comes from Myxococcota bacterium, assembly GCA_041891195.1. Lineage (GTDB taxonomy): Bacteria > Myxococcota_A > UBA9160 > UBA9160 > UBA4427 > DUBZ01. Next base: position 5,194 of record JASDVE010000084.1, read on the forward strand.
CGTGCTGGCAGCACCGTCTCGGTTACGCTGGGCATTCGTTTCTAATTGTTTCAGTAGTTGCGCAAGCAGCCGTCGATTCGCTCTGTAGAGCGCCAGTCCAGAATGCACCTAGCCCTTCAGAAACGCTTGCAGGGGTCTACAGCGTCAAATTCCGCAACGATCGGCTGCGTTGAGCAGGGCCCTGAGTATCCGATGCTTCGATCGTTGGGCGTGCGTGATCAACGCATGCGAACGAGTCAATTCCCGCTGGAGGACTCCCGTATGGCCGAACTGATTCCACTCTTCTTCATTGTCATGTACATCCTGCCGTTCTGCATCGCGGTGGTTCGAGCACATCACAACGCCGGCGCAATCCTCGTTGTGAATTGCTTACTCGGATGGACTGTGATCGGTTGGATCGCAACCTTCGCATGGGCTGCCTTCGGCCCCGCAGCCACAACAAAATCACGCGCTGCAGACGCTGCGCGCTACCAAGCCAGAACCGCGGGGGGGAGCGCGCCGATGCCCCGCATCCTTCACAATTTTATCGACTGAATAGTTCGTCCAGAACGTCGACAAGCACGGGCTGCACATGCGCCCCAAGCGCGGCGTTTGCATACCCTATCCAGGCAACAGAGGTCGTTGTATCGAGGGGCGCTGTAAGCACCCTTCCGATCGGTCCCGTTACGACACCTCCAAGCTCAGTCAAGATCAAGGCTGTGCAGATGTCGTAGGGGTGACAATCCATTGCACCCGTAAGCCCGAGTTTCCCGTGCGCCAGCGGCCGAATGTCGATGATCATGCGATCGCGTCCCGAACACAGTTCGGCGATCTGCCCACCACTACAGATGTACTGGTCTTCGAAGATCGAGAGCGTCGCAACGTTCGCATCGCCATAAAGGCTCCGGTAAAGCTCTTCTTCGAAACGGGCGAGCAACGCCTTGCCCGCTGGCAAAAAGCGCGACACCCCCACGAAGCCTTGATGAAGATCAACGGCCCGGGACGGCTGCATGACGAGGGATTCTCTTTCTCCAGTGTCGAGCGAAACCCTCTCGCTTCGCACGCCCTGCCGCCCTGCCCCACGCACGGCACTCAGCTGATCCAGCATACGTTGCTTGATCGGCGGGAGTTCGGTCATCACCGCGACTTGAATGTCTGCGAGGGTCGTGTCCCGTCCATGGTTCAGTGCAACACCGGCGAGAACCCATGCCGAACGTTTGTCGTACATCAGGCCGCGGGTTCCATCGATGGGATCGATGATGCAAACGAAGCGCACGTCTTTCCCCACCGCGCTCGCGGGAAATACCGGCCTGCTTTGATCCGATATCCCCTCCATCACAATTTCGGTCGGGAGGTCGTCCGGCCAGTTCGCTTCGAACCAAGCGAGGATCGCGTGCTCGGTGATGCTGTCGATGTGATAGATGGTGTCCGACTCGGTGACGTTTACGATCGCCGATAGATCTTCGAGCCTTGCCGCGGCTCTTTCGGCAATAACTTGCAACGCAATGGTGTCCTGCATTGCGCAAAGCAAAGCCCGAAGACGTTCCGCGACTTCCTTTGGAAGAGAACCTGGCTCTGTGCGTCTCGCCATCGTGCAACACCCACCATCTATGTTCGTACACCGTCTTCGACCGGGAACCGCAAATTCTAGCCTGCTCTTCCGCATGGGCATCGGCCGTCGTGCGCGAGACTATGGGTCTTGATACGATGCACGAGCGTGCAACCTGTGTAGGAGCGAGCCCGATGAAGGCTGTCGTTGTCCAAGAGTGGACAAAGCCAAGCGATCTTTCAGTGTCACAGATCGATCCACCGACCGTCCAGGCGGGCAGGATCCTGATCGACGTCAAAGCCGTGGCATGCAATTTCGCGGACACGCTGATCGTCCAGGGCAAGTACCAGGTGAAACCCGCTTTTCCGTTTTCGCCAGGCGGAGAAGTCGCGGGCGTTGTGAAAGAATTAGGCGAAGGCGTGACCAAATTTGCAGTCGGCGACCGCGTGATGGCCTATGTCGAATATGGGGGTTATGCCGAGCGAGTCAACGCACGTCCAGAAGCCACGTTCCCGATTCCGGGCAACATGTCGTTCAGCCACGCGGCTTCGATTCCGATCGTCTACGGCACAAGCTACGTGTCACTCGTGCC
>JASDVE010000085.1:0-27657 GCA_041891195.1 Myxococcota bacterium
CAGTACATTGAACTGTTTGGTCGAGACCGAGTTCAGGTTCTGCCGTTTGAGCTGTTGCGCTTAGACCCGCTCGCCTATGAGCAGACAGTGCACAAATTTTGCGACACGAAGCTAAATGCCGAAACCGTGCATTCGGCGTCTAACGTTGGCTTTGGCGCGCGAACGCTTTCGATGCAACGTAAACTGAACCGGGTCGCGAAGATGCCGTGGCTTTGGGACGGTGACTACAACGGGTTGCCACTTCTTACCCGCGCGAAGTTGCGGACGGTTCGTTTGCTTGACCGCTTTATCCCCAAGAGCTGGCACGAGAAAGAGGAAAAGCGAATTCGCGACTACATCGCTTCCGTGACGGGCAACTACTTCAGGGAAAGCAATCGCGAGCTTGCCGAAATTTCGGGCTGGGATCTCGCGTCATTCAAATACGACCTCTAGCCGGCCGATTCTCGGTTGCGTATCTGCGCGATCGACTTACCAAGGTGTTTGTACAAGAGCGGAACCCAAAGGGTTGTGACTGTTGCGACGATGACGATCGCTGAGGTGAGCGATCCTGCCGCCGCAGCCCCCGAAACCTCACTCACCAGAATGCCGAGAGCTGCTGAAAGCGCGACATAGCTCGAAAGCATCACGTCCTGCCCAAGGCCCGGCAGGTTCATCACGCGCCCACCGAATGCCAGCACGAGGTAGCGGAGGAACTCTGACGCCGAGTATCCCAATACCGCGCCTTCAAAACCGCCGGTGCGATAGCCGATGGTGACAAGGACCACGATCCCGACGATTTTCATGAAGGATGCGGCTGCTACCCAACGCGCGCGGGCACTCGCGAGGTGGGCCGCGCCATAGGTAGACTGCACAAGGGTGAGCCAACTTCCGAGAGTCAGATACTGGAGCATCCATCCCGCCTCGTGATAGCGCTCGTCGTACATGACTTCGATGATCGAAGGCCCCGCGGCGACAAGGATCGCGCAGATCAAACCGGCCGCGCTTAAGAAGCTTGTGCGCAATCTTATGAAGACAGGCGCGAGATCCCGACCTTCGCGAATGACGGTGGAGTAGACGGGGAAAATCACGCGGCTGGTCATGCGACCAAAGAGCGTTAGCGGCAAGATCGCGATCATCGCCGCCATGCTGTAGCGCCCAAGTATGTCGAGGGGCACGAGCTTTGCAAAAATCAAACGATCGGACTGGCCCGCAAAAAACGTGAGCGCAGTGCCGAGAAAAATCCATTTGCCGTAATGAAAGACGGCATGAGCGGAGGGCGCGTGCCAGCAAAATCGGTTTACGGGTCCTTCGAGAGCAAGTTGGCTGAGCACGACTTTCGAGATCGGCGTTGCGAGCGCGCCTGCTGCGAGTGCCCAGTAGGTTGGCGAAAGAAGCGCCCATCCGATCGTGACGATCGAGCCGATGACCTGGCACGCGACTTCGATGATCGTCAGGCGCTTGAGGTTGAGGTGCCTGCCAACCGAGAAGATCTTGGTCGAGGTGAGTCCTTGAAAGAATGCGCTGCATCCGATCGCGATGACCACCAGGAACAAACGGTCGTCTTCGTAGAACTGGGCGAACGGCGAAGCGACTAAGACCGAGATGAGGGTTAAGGCCAAGCCGCGAATGCACTGCATCGTCCAGGCGGTGTCGAGGAAATTGCGATCGTCTCCGGCCTTATTTTGAATGATCGACGGGCCGATTCCAAAGTCTGAAAACAGCAACAAGCCCTGGAGCAGAACGCCCGCGATCGCCATAAGACCAAATGCTTCCGGGAACAACAGACGTGCAAGCACGAGGTTGCTGGCAAGACGAATGCCTTGGCTAAGGCCAAAGCCAACAGTCGTCCATGCGACAGCCGTGGTCGCGCGGGAGCCGAGGCTCTGTTGTTTGTCTTGATTTTGTGTCTGAGCCGAGTCCTCGTTTCCGCTCACTTCAGAGGGCCGCGCGGGTGAGTCGGGCTAAGATTGGAGCGCATCGACGTCGGCTTTACGCTTCGGCGCATCGATCTCGTAGGCACGTTTGAGACTCTCTTCGAATTGACGCCCGGCTTCGTCCCAAGTGTACGTGGTCGAGGTTTTAAGAGCGGCTGCTGAAATGACCTGCCATTCGCTCTCTTCCATTTTGCAGAACCGCACAATTTCCCGAGCCATCTGCTCGGGACTTTCATGGTCAATCAATACACCGCCATTCTGTGCGGTGATGAGTTCTGGTGCGGCACCCGCCGGCGTTGCAATGACAGGCGTGCGGCACGCCATCGCTTCGAGAATCGGCAAGCCAAAGCCTTCGGTGCGGCTCGCGAACAGCCAGGCGTCACAACTCGCATAAATGAATTTGAGTTCGTCGTTTGCGGGGAACAATCGGTAGTCCATGCCTTTGGGTATCGGGCGTTCTCCGGGCTTCTTCCGTGGTCCATATGCGAGCAGTCGCAAGTTGGGAATTTCGTTGCGTGCCAACCTGACTGCCTTGAGCACAATGTCCGAACCCTTGACCCATTCGGCGCGGTAGAGGTAGCCAACGGTTGGGATCGCGCTTTTGCCGCGGGGCGGTGCGTGAAACTGTTCTGAGTCGACGCTGTTGCCCACAAGGTCAACGGGGATCTTGCCCACGTGCTTGTGCATAAGGTCGACCAGGAACTGCGAGATCGTGATGATGTACAGGGGGAGGCGCCATGTGGGAATCAGGTCTTCGAGTTCCATGCCTGGAGCTCCGTAGTCCTGCATGAAATACACCTTCGTACCCTTGCTGCGTGACAGTGCGTTTACCGCTCGCGCAGTTTCCCACCAGGTTGCGATGACGAGGTCGCCGTCGGGAATGTCGTTATCGTTAATGGAACGGGCCTTGTCGATGACCCGGTGATCAATACAAGTCTCGTCAAAGTAGGTCGGGCGTCGCTTGGGTTGTATTGGGAGCCGTCCATTGCGAAAGAAGCTGCGTAAGAGTCGACGAAGCGACCACGGTTGCATCGGTGTCGAAATCACAACGACCTCATGACCGCTAGCCATGAGCTGCTCGCAGTAGATCGCAATGACTTTCGTACCGCCCGCGTATTCCGCTTCGGGGAGAATCCAACTGATGCGCACCGATGTTACTCCTTGGAGCGAGATCTTAGTTTGTCCTTCGCGACTGGCTTTTGGGTTCGCACCCATTGCGGCGAACCATCAATTTGCCGGACCTCGGGGCGCAGCAAAATAGCAAAACTCCCGACCTTAATCGGTCATCTCACTCTAGGTTAGTAGTTCGGGCACGCATCGTTAGCGAAATTGAATGATTCGATTGAGCTTTCGTCGTGCTCGTTGAATGAGCTTACGCGTCCGTTCGCCCATGCCGAGACCCACCGAAGTGTCGATATGGACCTGGGCGAAACGGCGCCCGATCGACTGTACTTCTTCGTTGCGCAACACGACATCTCCCGCTCGTGCATTGGCGATAGCTTGGTCGGGGTGGCTTGCCCCTACCACCACCCCATTCACCTGTTCTTGATGGAGCAACCAGGCGAGACAGATCGTCGCGATGCTCTCGTCGTATTGACGGGCCACCGGCGCCACCGAGTCTCTGAGCGCCTTTCTAATGATCGCTGCGTTTGCAGGCTGAAAAGCAGGCCGATTCCCGCTGCGTATCATATTGAACGGAGTGCCAGCAAGCGATCCTGCATCCAAGGGCGAGTATGCGAGTAACCCAATTCGGTGTTTAGCCAAGAGCGGGAAAATTTCATTCTCCGGACCTCGCTTCAGTAAATTGTATTCGAGCTGATCGCTGGCAATTTGCGTGTTCGTTGCGATTCGTCCGAGTGCTGTCGTCGCAGCTTCGATTTGCGGAGGTGTGAAATTCGAAACTCCGACCGCTCGAATTTTTCCTTCGCGAACAAGTTCTTCGAGTTGGCCGACGCTGTCTTCAATCGGAACACGGGTGTCCGGATGATGAATCTGGCATAGATCGAGGTAGTCGGTGCCGAGTCGCAACAGGCTTTCTTCGACGTCTTTGCGGATGGCGTGCGGTCGACTGTCGCGTCGTACTTTTCTGCGGGCGCCGGTCGCGTCGTTGAATTCAAAGAGAACATCGCCGTGGTCGTCGTCCCAGCGCAGGCCGACTTTCGAAAGCACTTCGACCTGGTCTCGGCGGCCTTTGATCGCGCGCCCGACCGTGCGTTCGACTTCCCCGAATTCGTAAAGAGGCGCGGTGTCGATACTCGTCGAGCCGGCATCTATCGCTGCATGGAGAACGCGAAGTTGCTCTGTAAGGTCGAGGGTGCCCCGACCCATCGATCCGAATACGATGCGTGAAATTGTGAGCCCAGAATTTCCAAGTTCGGTTCGTTTCATGGGTACGCCGGAGGTCGCTCTAGTGACTCGCCTTGCGCGACGTATCGTCGCGGTTCCATTCTTTGTGACGGCCTTGTCGCTCGCGCACTAAGTAGATCGCCATGCAGGCGACCTTCGCGTAGAGGTACACCGCAAGTCCCGGCCACAACGTTGGGTTGGCGAATAAACGGTAGAGCGCGCCGCGCTGATGCTTCGCCTCGCCCTTGGTGGTTTCGGGATGAAGCGCTGCCATTTCGAAGCGGCCAACACGTCGGCGCACATTAATGTGAATTAAGCTGCGGAGCGTTACCGGAGGGGTCATCAAGAACCACGCATCTTCGACGGTGAGTCGTTCGTCGGGTTCGAACAGCAGCCGCGCGAACCCGTCGTCGGCGATGATGTCGGGGAAGGTGGTAAAGCGGCTGCCGCCTTCTTCACTGATCGCATAGACGCCGGACCCGAGCATTCCTTTTTCGACGTATGGGGTCCGGAGCCAGACCTTATAGTACGCGCGGATCGGCCAGCCGCGGCCTTCGAGGTCGACGCGTATTCGCGGGGCGGCGCCGTGGATCTTTCCGCCCGTGAGCACGTCAATGGTGCGTCGAATGGACTCGAGCGGCATCACGATGTCGGCATCGACGTAGAAACGAGGGTACGAGCTCGCCCGGGCGTGGCCCAGATTGAGGGCTGCGTTCTTTGAAGGAATCTCGGACTCAAGCACCGTAACCAAGGGCGCGTAGCTTCTCGCGACTTCTGCCGTGTTGTCCGTGCAGCCGTTGCACACCACGAGGATCTCAAGTTCGCCCGGTTCGGCGCCTTGCGTCATGGCGTCGAGACATCGGCGAATGACGTTGGCTTCGTTGTGCGCGGGGATGATGATGGACGTCATGATTGCGGGGGCCAGGTTTCGTCAAGGGTGAACTCGCGAAGACGAGAGAGAAGTGTGTCCGATGCTTGGGCGGCGATCGTCGCGCCGTCGCGTTTTTGTTCGAGTAGCCGCATTTTTTCTGCGAATTCAGCTTCGCTATACGCGGCGAGAATCAAACCGTCTTCGGCGAGGCGTTTCGCAGTGGCGACTTGATGATCGTTGCGGGTTTCGTTCAGGTCGCCAAGCCGTGGAATCACCAGAATAGGTTTGCCGAGTTCGAGCGCGGTGAGAATGGTCCCCATCCCCGCGTGTGCGACAACGCCCGTGGCTTCCCCCATGCGCTTTCGGAATTCCTTTGGATCCATAAATGGAATCACGTCGAGGGTCTTGGGAGCAAAATCGGTTGGCCCGATCTGCGCCGCGATGTCGTTGCGGCCTTGCTCGCTCGCCCAGTCGTCTACCCACGTGATCAGACGATCAAAGGGCATCTGGGCTCCGACGGTGACAAAAATCAAAATACCTTCCCCGCAAACTCAGGGCCGTCGTCTTTGGCGAGATGCGACCACTGCGTGAGCCAGAGCTTGCTATAGCGACGAACCATCATGCCCGACATCGACATTTGTTCGATGTTCGCGACGCTGTCGAGCCAAACCGTCCGCGCGCCCAACAGGCGGCCCAATATGATGGCGAAGCAACCTGGTGCCGCACCAGTCGAAACGACGGCGTGCGGTCGTTCCCGGATTAAGATCCAAAGAATGCGCAGTGCAAGCAGCGCCGATCCGACGCGATCCCAACGGGTGGCGTCGTTCACAATGTGCATCTTTTCGCCGGGAACGTCGGCTTTGTACGTGGCGTTGATGGTGACGTACACGACTTCGTGCCCTTCGAACGCGGGGATGACACGCAGAAGCTGCACCCAATGCCCGCCTCCGCTCGCAACGGCGAGGACCTTGCGCCGCTTCTGTGCGCGCGCGGTCTTTGGTTGGGCTGTCTTAGGATTGGATGCACTCACTGTCGGTTCAGTGTTCCTTTGTGACTGGCATGCGTGACAGGCTTGCGGTTTTGGCGCGAGTATATCCGACGTGCATTCGAGCGAACCGGGTAGGCGGGGCTCGATGCGATCTTCGGGCGTCTCGTTCGCACCGGCTTCGTGCAACCAAACGAAGCCCTGTTATTGCCGAATGAATAGAAGGACTTGAGATGGCCGGGCGAGCTTACGTGAGTGCGCCTAAAATGCGCGGGCGTTACGGAGTTTGAAGCGCAGACTCATTTTTGAAATCGTAGAGTGAATCGAACACTCCCAATACGATCAACACGCAATTCACGCTAAAGGGAGAAACCATGTCAGGCGGGTTGGGGGAGCAAGAAGAAGCGTCTGGCCCGCACTGGGGTTGGAATCTTCTACTCGCCAACGCGGCGGGCATGCTGCTCTGCGCGCTGATCATGGACCCGTCCACCCAAGAGGGCGAAGTCGAGCGAGGTCAACTGACCATCCTGCGCGGGCTTTTCGTGCTAGCCGCAGCCGGCCATGTAGGCGTATGGGCGTTGCGGGCTCACCTCGCTGCGGACATTGTGTCGGCGACCGAGCGCTGGTCGAGCGCTCCCGCTGAACTCTCGCTGTCGTCGCTCGTACCGCAAGCGGGAGGCCAGACGCTGTCCCGAATCGTTTGGGGCGTTGTGATCGGTTGGGGTTTGCTGGTGATCGTCGGCCTCTTGCAAGCAGCCCCCATTCTCCACGACCTCACCTTCGAGAACGGCCCACTCGAAACTCTCACCGTACTGTCTTACTTGGGCGCGGGTGGGTTTGCGGTCGCGTCGTTTCGCGCATGCTCTGTGTCGTCTTCTGGCGCGGGCTTGCGTCGTTGGATCGTTCTGATCGCTGCCCTTGGCTGCTTTTTGATCGCCGCCGAAGAAACGGATTGGGGGCAGGTTTACTTCAACTACGAAACCCCGGAATCGTTCGATCACGCGAACATTCAGTCAGACCTAAGTTTCCACAACCTCGCGCCTCCTGGTTTTGTGCCGGGGACCCGGTGGGCCAACTGGCTGCTTCGAACCCTCGCATTTTTGATAGGCGGCGTTGTCCCGCTGTTGATTCAAATGAGCGCAGGGTTCAGGCAATGGATGTGGGCTTGGCAGATCCCAGTGCCGCCGGTGGCGAGCATGGTTGCGCTCTTCGCTTCGGCGTTTATTCCCGAAGCTGCCGAGCTCTACGAGCGAAACAACGTGGGGTCCGAGTTGCGCGAGGTCACGATTGCAGTCGCGGTTGCGTTCTGGATGTTTACGGCGTGGCGCAGTGATAGGACGAAAGGAGCGTGATTTCGGCAGGTAGAGGCTGTTTCTGAGCCTTTGCCTACCAGCCGCCGAAAGCGGTGAACGACTTCGTCACCCCGAGAACCTTCTCGTTATAGATCTGGGCTTTGGGGAACATTGCCGTAAAGCTCGAACGGCTCTGCAAGATCACCGAGTTTGCGGTTGCGACCGCCGCGTTTCGATCTTTGATTTTCCCGCCCCAAGCGATACCCAAATTCATGAGCAACCAGGTTTTGATCCCGGTCGGCATGAACTGAAAGAACGGAAACATGTAGTGGGGTTCGATGGGAAAGTGTCGGTTCGGCGTCTGGACGAAGTACCGCTTGCCAATGCGCTGAACTTCGCCCGCCATCGCGCGTTGATTCGAGACGTCGCCTACGTGTTCGATCACTGAATTCGAAAACACCACATCGAATTCACCATCGGCGAACATTGGCATGTCACAGGCGTTCGCATCCATGGTCGTGATGTTGGCGTGGCGCGATTCGGGGGCCTTCAAGTTGACGACGGTAATGTCTGCGATCTCAGGTGCGACATAATTCATCGTTTCCCAAAAATCTTGGGTCCCGCCGACGTCGAGGATGCGGATCGGCTTGGGGAGTGGATCCACAAGGCTACGGAAAAATTCAAAACGACGCGCACGCATCACCTTCGCGAGTGAGCGTTCACTTTCCGGGTCTCGTAAATCGTGGAGCAGGCCCATGGCCGACGTACCTTTCTATTGTGTTGCGTGCGTTACGCCTTGCTCGGTCGGTCTCTTTCAGCCGATCTGAAAAGCGCTCGCCCGTCGCTCCTCGGCAGAAGTATTCTTACGCTGTTGCAGAAAGGCAGCTCGGACCGGCAGTTTGCGGACTCGTACCCCCGTGGCGGCGAAAATTGCGTTGGTGAGTGCCGGAGCGATCGGAGGGGTTCCGGGTTCCCCGACTCCGCCCGGGTCGGCGGCGCTCTCAATGATCGAAACTTCGATCTCGGGGACCTGGGCAATTCCCAGTAGCGGGTAGTCGTGAAAGTTGCTCTCACGCACGCGTCCCTTTTCGAGGGTGATTTTGCCGTCGAGTGCGGCTGTTAGCCCATAGATGATGCTGCCTTCGATCTGCGCCTCGACGGTGTTGGGGTTGATGACCTGGCCGCAGTCGATGGCGCTCCATACTCGTGTCGCTCGTGGCAACTCAGATGCCGCTGCGTTGCGGTCTACCGAGACTTCGACGACCTGACACACGCTGCTTCCGAACGAGTCAAAGAGCGCGATCCCGAGCGCGGTTCCTGCGGGTCTTTCGTTTTTCCAGCCGGCCATTTCGGCGGCTCGGTCGAGCACGGCGCGTTGACGCGGGCTCGCGATGTCGCGGCGATACGCGTAGGGGTCCGTTCCGGCGCGTGCTGCCAATTCGTCGACAAAACTTTCAATGAAGAACGCGTTCTGCGAAGCCTGCACCGAACGCCAGGCACCGATTCGAAGCGCGCAGTCGACCAACGAATATTCGAGCCGCTGATAAGCGACGTCGTAATGGAACGCCGGGCCCGACCCGCTCACCGTTCCCACGTATCCGCGGCGCAATAGTTTTGGGAAGCGTCTTCGCACGCGTTCGGGCAGGGCGGTTGGGATCAAGGGGCCGCCGATTTTCTTTTCTGCCCAACCCACTGCACGTCGGTACCAGGCGGGCTCGGAGCGCGAGCCGCCCCAAGGTCCTGCGATGTGGGTTGTCATTTCAATAGGGCGTCCGTTTTGGTCGAGGCGTGCGCGCAGTTCCGACGCGCAGGCGGGCCGGTAGAAGTCATTGCGGGTGTCGTCTTCGCGGGACCAGATCATCTTGACTGGGCGTCCAGCTTCGCGCGATGCGAGTGCGGCCTGGATGGCGTCGTCAACTTCCGCGCGTCTCCCGAACGCGCCCCCCATCAAGGTGGTGTGGACTGTGGTGTCTTCGATGTCGATCTCAAGCGCCAGAGCGACCCTCTTGCGAACGCCAGAAGGGCTCTGGGTCGGTGCCCAAACCGTGCAGTGTCCATCTTTGAAACTCGCGGTGCAGTTCACCGGTTCGAGTGCGGCGTGGGCGAGGAAGGGGACTTCGTAGCGTGCGCCGTAGTGGTTGTTGGTGTTGATGTTGGTGTTGATGTTGTTGAGGTCGTTTTCCGATTCAATGGTCGAGACCTCACCCGTTTCGTGGACAAGCACGCCCGACGTGTTCAGTGCTTCGACCAGGCTTTCCGAGTACGTCTCGCTGTCAAGCTCGAGGTCACCCGAGAACTCCGCCGCGAGTGCTTCCTTCCCTTTTCGTGCTTGCCAGTAGTGATCGGCAATCACGGCAAGACCCGTGGGCAGTACTGCGATGGCGCGCACGCCGGGTTGAGCTCGTGCCGCGTCGTAGTTGGCCGAGATCAAATCGCCGCCAGGGAAGGGCGTGAGGGCCGGAGCGCCATACAGCATCCCCTCGACTTGAACGTCGATCCCAAACACGGCAGCACCGCTGACTTTGTCGGGGATGTCCGTGCGCGCGACCGGCGAGCCAATGATGCGAAACGATTTGTTGGGCTTGAGCGAGATGCTCTGTGGTACCTCGCGTCTCGCTGCGTCGGTGACCAATTCGCCATAGCGCAACGTTCTTTTTGATTTGGGATGAATGACACGGCCGTGTTCCACGACACACGTACTCACCGCCACACCCCATCGTTCTGCCGCGGACGCGCGAAGCATCTCTCTCGCCGCTGCGCCGGCTGTGCGCAATGAAGTCCAATTGGATCGGATACTCGAACTCGCCCCCGTTCCGACGGACCGATACGGGCCACTAAGGACAGCGGGCTCGACTCCTATTTGTTCCCAGTCGACTTCGAGTTCTTCGGCAACGAGCATCGCGAGGGCGGTATGGATGCCTTGGCCCATTTCCGATTTTTCAACGTAGATACTCACGTGGCCGTCGGGAAAAACTTTGATCCACGGACCGAGGTCGGTCGGGTTGTCTGTCGCCGGTGCACTGAGACCGTGCTTCGGATCGCTTGATTGTGGTTGAGCGGCGTGCGCTCCACGCGCCGGAAGAAGGCAGCCGATCGCCAACCCTCCGGCTGCGGCTGCCGAGCCCATAACCGATCCCACAAGAAAATCGCGGCGGCTTAAGTTGACGAGCGTGATGCGAGGCTCCGTCATGACACGTCTTCTTTGCCGAGGTCGCGTGCGTCCGAAGATGCTTCGGCCGCACGGTGAATGGCCCGACGAATTCGCGGGTACGAACCACAGCGACACAAGTTCGTGATCGCCTTGTCAATATCCGCGTCGGTGGGCTGGGGTGTGCGGTCGAGCAATGCTCGTGTCGCCATGATCATGCCGGGTTGACAGTAGCCGCATTGAGGGGCTTGCTCGGCAACCCACGCGTCGTGCAGCGCGGTCCCGTCCCGTTCGGCGAGGCCTTCAATCGTTGTGACTTCGGCGTACCCGACAGACGAAAGTGGGACGACGCACGCGCGAACGGCCGCACGATCGAGATGAACGGTACAACTCCCGCAAATACCGACCCCACAGCCGAACTTGGTTCCGGTGAAACCGAGGTGGTCTCGCAAAATCCAGAGCAGCGGGGTGTCCGGGTCGGCCTCGACTTCGAGTACTTCCCCGTTCACCTTGATGGCCGTCAATTCTCAATCCTCTTCGCTCAGAGCTGCGGTTGGTGAAGTTGCACATATTTGTGCTTGTAGGTGGGCGAACACAAGACCCCCGGTGCCCGAATTGAGCTCGAATTTACCAATCGTTCACCTATTTGTATCTGTTTTTGTACATCCGCTAAATCGCGTGCCTAGTGGAGCCAGAGCCAGTTACTATTGCACCGGGTCGGACACTCACGCGGGGTCAGCCGAAGACCGGCGGACACGTGCGACCAAGATGTATCCAGGCCATGGGTAGTTCACCACAGAAGAGACCTACGAGGAGGCTATTTGGGGATTCCCTCACCGGCCTCATGATTGAGAATTCGATGCCGCCATCCCTCAACAGTTCATCATTTTCCTGCGTTCTCGCAGGTCAGGAATCCCTCCTGATCCAATGCGGCGAACTCGCTCTCGAAAAGGACGGCGAGATTCGAGCGGTTGTTTCTCGCAACCCTCAGATCATCGACTGGGCGCAAGCGAAGTCGATCGCCACGATGGCCCCGGGGAAGACCCTCGCGGCCGGCCTTGCACCCCTCGAGTTCGACTACTTCTTCAGCATTACGAACCTTGCGATGATCGCGCCCGAAGTATTGGAAATGGCGACCCAGGCATCGATCAACTTTCACGATGGTCCGCTTCCTCGTTACGCGGGAATGTACACCCCGGCTTGGGCGATCCTCGGTGGCGAAAAACAGTACGGCGTCACGTTTCACAAGATGACTGAAGGCGCGGACGAGGGTGAGATCTACGTTCAGCATGGTTTCGAACTGCTGCCCGACGAAACCTCGCTGACCCTAAACACCCGTTGTTACGAAGCTGCGATCGAGAGCTTCTCCGAACTGATCGACGGCCTCACGGGCGCGGGCATTGAAACCACTGCGCAGAACATGGAGGAGCGCACGTACTTCGAGCGCTACCGTCGCCCCGAAGCCGCCGGTGTGCTCGACTGGCGACGACCGGCTCCCGAGCTTGCGGCGTCTATCCGCGCGATGGATTTTGGTCGCTACGAAAATGCGTTTTGCTCTGCGAAGGTCGTGCACGGTGATTGCGTTTGTGTCGTGGCAGAAGTCACGGTCAGCGACCAGTCCGGTACGCCGGGTACCCTGCTTTCGGTAAGCGATAACGCGCTCGTTGTGGCGACAGGCGACAGCGGTGCGCTCTCACTCGCACGCTTCACATGCCAAAAGGGCGTGTCCCTCACTGCTGCCGAAGCGGCGGCACATCTCGGCATTTCGCAAGGCGAAGTCTTTTCGAACCTAGACGACACGACGCGGGGCCGGCTTACGGCTCACAACGCCCACACCACGCCGTCGGAAGCCTATTGGGTTCGTCGTCTTCGACAGCTCGACCCGGTCGAAATTCCGTACCGGACGAGGGCCGACTCGGGTACCTCAAGTCCGTCAACGGTTGAGATCGAAATACCCGCCGGATTTGGTGCGAAGTTTTCAGAAGAGCCCAGTGTCGCGATTGTGGGTGCGTTCGCCGCGTACCTCTCGCGTATCGCGAGCCGCTCGACCTTCGACTTGGCATTCCAAGATCTCACCGCCGCCGACAAGGTGCGGGGTCTCGAAGCAATTTACTCCCCAAGTGTTCCGCTGCGGATCGACATTGACGCCCAAGGTTCAGTGGGTGCAGCTGTCCAGTGTGTTGAAGCTGTTGTCGCGGTCGCACGTAAGCGCGACTCGTTCTTGCGCGACGTGGTCGCGCGCTACCCGGATCTTTCGGCGGGCAATCTCGCGAAGACCGAGAGCCTTGCTCCCGTGAGTGTCGTCATGGCGGCCAACGTTTCCGACTACACCCTCTCGCCTGGAACCGACTGCGCCCTAGTTGTCGCAGCCGACGGCGGATCGGTGCGTTTCGTTCACTGTCCGGCTGCACTCATCAGCGCCTCGGCAGAACGCATTCGCAATCAATTCACAATGTTCCTTGCCGACATGGCGAGCAGCGAAGCTGGAGCCCCGCTCGCTCGCGTTGCGCTGCTCGCTGAAGACGAACGCGACCGCATTCTGAACGAGTGGAACCAGACCATCGTAGAATTCGACCGCGCGACTTGTATCCACAGTTTGTTCGAAGCCCGCGCAGTCGCGACCCCGGACGCCACTGCGGTGGTCTACGAATCACAGTCTCTCTCGTATCGAGAACTCGACGAACGCGCGAATCAACTCGCCCATCACTTGAACGGTCTTGGGATTGGTCCCGACAAGCTCGTCGGTGTCTATCTCGAACGGTCGATCGAAATGATGGTTGGCATCCTGGGTGTACTCAAGGCTGGGGGGGCCTACGTGCCCCTCGACCCCACATACCCGAGCGAACGTATCGCGTACATGATTCAAGATTCAAAGGTGAGCGTGGTTCTTACTCAGCAACGCTTGCTCGAATCCCTTTCGACCCGCGACACAAACGTCGTCGTGGTGGATCGCGAGCGAGCTTCGCTTGACGCATATCCAACTTCCTCCGTTACATCGAGCGTTGCGCCCGAACATCTTTCGTACGTGATCTACACCTCGGGTTCCACCGGCAACCCGAAGGGTGTGATGGTCGAACACCGAAACGTGGTGAACTTCTTCGTCGGCATGGACGAGCGAGTGCCCCACGAACCGCCCGGCTCTTGGTTGGCAGTCACGAGCTTGAGCTTCGATATTTCGGTGCTCGAATTGCTGTGGACCCTCACCCGTGGCTTCAAGGTTGTTGTCCACGCCGACAGTGAGCGCTCCGCTCCGGATACAATCTCGACGCTAGCGGGCCCGTGGCGCTCGATCGATTTTGGTCTTGCAATGTGGGGTAGCGACGAAGGCCCCGGTCCGAAGAAGTATGAACTGATGCTCGAGAGCGCGAAGTTCGGCGACCTCAATGGCTTCTCTTCCTTTCTTACCCCCGAACGTCACTTCGGTGCGTTCGGCGGGCCGTTCCCGAATCCCTCGGTGACGGGAGCCGCGATCGCCGCAGTGACGGAGCGCATTCGAATCCGTGCAGGGAGCTGTGTTTTGCCGCTCCATCATCCGATTCGTATCGCGGAGGACTACGCCGTCGTCGACAACCTTTCGAACGGGCGCGTTGAAATTTCGTTCGCCAGTGGTTGGCAGCCGAATGACTTTGTGATTCGTCCGGGCGCCTTCAAAACTGCAAAGACGCACATGTTCGAGGGCGCTGCCCAGGTGCAGGCACTGTGGCGCGGTGAGGCGGTTCCGTTCGAAAACCCGATGGGGGAGATGGTCCCAACGGCGACACTGCCGCGTCCCGTTCAGCCCGAACTCCCGTCGTGGTACACGACCGCGGGCAACATCCAGTCTTTCGAAGCGGCCGGTGCGGCTGGGTTTAATATCTTCACGCACTTGCTTGGTCAGGACCTCGAAGAACTTGCAGCCAAGATCAAGGTCTATCGCAAGGCGCGCAAAGCCGCGGGACACGATCCCGAAACGGGGGTCGTGACGTTGATGCTCCACACCTTTGTGGGCGAAGACAACGACGCGATTCGCGAACTGGTCCGCGAACCGATGAAGGACTACCTCGGTGCGGCCATGAAATTGGTGATCGGCTTTGCGTGGTCCTTCCCGGCATTCGATCGCCCGGGCGGCCCTGACAGCAAACCCGAAGATGTCGACCTTGCGAGCCTCACGGAAGAAGAAGCCGACACGATTCTCGAGTTCGCGTTCGAGCGTTACTACGAGACCAGCGGCTTGTTCGGCACTCCGGAAATCTGCGCGGAGATGGTCGATCGCGTCAAAGCCGCGGGCGTGAGTGAGATCTGTTCGCTGATCGACTATGGCTTGCCCACCGACATCGTGCTGAAGAGCCTTCCTGCGCTCAATAATTTGCGCGAGCAAGTCAATGTCGCACCGGAGGGTCTCCAGGTTATTGAGGCCGGGAGCGCTACAGAGACAAAGCGTTACGCACTCGAAGATCAGGTCGCTGAGCACGCGATCACCCACCTGCAGTGCACGCCTTCTCACGCAAAGATGTTGGTCACGAACCCCGACACCAAGGGTTCGCTCGGCGACATCGCCCACATGATGATTGGTGGTGAAGCGTTTCCCGTTTCGCTTGCTGCCGAACTCGATGGCGTTGCGGGTGGCAGTGTTATGAACATGTACGGCCCGACAGAAACGACGATCTGGTCTTCCACCGAAGCCATCATGGGGAGCCCCGACGTCGTCTCGATCGGTCGTCCGATCGCCAACACCCAGTTCTACATTCTCGACGCCGGGTATGAGCCTTTGCCCATTGGCGTGCCCGGTGAGTTGTTGATCGGCGGCGAAGGTGTGGTGCGGGGTTATCTCGAGCGCCCGGACTTGACCGAGGAGCGCTTCATCCCCGACCGGTTCAGCGAGCGGCCAGGTGGACGTCTCTACCGAACAGGCGATCTCGCGCGCTGGAACGACGACGGCACGATCGACTTCCTGGGTCGCATGGACCACCAGGTCAAGATCCGCGGCTATCGCATCGAACTAGGCGAGATCGAAACGCGTCTCGGACTGCAGCCGGGGATCCGCGAATGCGTGGTCGTCGCCCGAGAAGACACGCCAGGGGATACGCGCCTCGTCGCGTATGTCGTCCCCAACGCCGGCAGTGTCGAGGACGATTCGTTGCGCACAGCACTCCGGGAAAATTTACCCGACTTCATGGTGCCGTCGCTGTTCGTCGAACTTGCTCGCTTCCCGATGACGCCGAATGGCAAGATCGATCGCAAAGCATTGCCCGCCCCCGACCAAGTACGTGGCCGGGCCAAGGTCGAGTTCAAAGCACCGGAAAACGAACTCGAGCAGCTCATCAGTGACGTTTGGAAAGCGGTCCTATATCTCGAAAGTGTTGGGACGAACGAAAACTTCTTCGATCTCGGTGGCCACTCGCTCCTCGTCGTGCAGGCCCATCGAAAACTGCGCGAGGTATGCGAGCATAAGATTTCTCTTACAGACCTCTACCGCTTTCCCACGATCGCGGGCTTGGCTGATTTCTTGGGAACGGGCGGCGATGCTGCCGTGCAGGCGAAACAGAGCCAGGACCGAGGCGCTAAGCGCCGCGCCGCGATGGGGCGAAGACGCAACCGCGGGCGCGGGTAGCGAAGGGAAGTAGGCCTCCGTACTCGCAACGCAATAAACATAAGCAGCACCCAACAGGAATCGAACAGCCAATTCATGAGTGAGTCTTTTGTGAACGACCCGGATGCGGACCTCGAAGACGAGGGGCTCGGCAACGAAAACGACATTGCGATCGTCGGCATGGCGATGCGTGTGCCGGGTGCGCAGAACCCCCAAGAGTACTGGGAAAACGTGCGCGACGGCGTTGAAAGCGTGCGTCATCTCAGCGAAGAAGAACTCCTCGAAGCCGGCGAATCTCCCGAAGCGTTGCGTCACCCAGACTACGTGCGTGCGACCGGTGGCCTCGACAATATGTCGATGTTCGACGGCGAGTTCTTTGGCTTCTCGCCGAAAGAAAGCGCGATCCTCGACCCGCAGCACCGACACTTCACCGAGTGTTGTTGGGAAGCGCTCGAAGACGCCGCCCATCCCCCCGAAAAGTTCGACGGACAGATTGGCTTGTTTGGCGGCTGTGGGATGGGAAGCTACTTCTATTTTAACATCTGCTCGAACCGCGAACTCGTCGACAGCGTGGGTCACTTCTTGCTGCGCCACACGGGCAACGACAAGGACTTTCTGGTCACGCGGGTTTCGTACTTGCTCGACTTGAAGGGGCCGAGCGTAAACGTTCAGACGGCTTGCTCGACTTCGCTCGTCGCAACCCACATGGCGTGTCAAAGTCTTTTGAGCGGTGAGTCCGACATGGCGCTGGCCGGAGGCGTTACGATCTTGCAACCCCATGATCGTGGCTACATCTATCACGAAGGCGAAGTTCTTTCTCCCGACGGTCACTGCCACGCATTTGATCATCGAGCCCAGGGTACGGTGCTAACGAGTGGTGCGGGCGTCGTGGTGCTTCGTCGCTTGCAAGACGCGATAGATGATGGCGACAATATCTACGCGGTGATCCGCGGTTCTGCGATCAACAACGACGGCGGCAGCAAGGTTGGCTATCTCGCCCCAAGTGTTGACGGGCAGGCGGCTGCGATGAGCGAAGCTTATGCGGTTGCGGACATCAACCCCGAAACTCTCGACTACATCGAGTGCCACGGCACCGGGACCTACATGGGGGACCCGATCGAAGTGTCGGCCCTCACCCAAGCGTTCAATCAACACACCGAAAAAACCGGCTTCTGTCGTCTCGCTTCGGTGAAGACGAACATCGGTCACCTCGATACCGCGGCCGGTGTCGCGGGGTTGATCAAGGTCGCGAAGTCGCTTCAGAACCAGCAGATCGCACCTACGATCAACTTCGAAGCACCGAACCCCGTCATTGAATTTGAATCGACCCCGTTTTTCGTTAACCAAGAGTTGTGCGACTGGCCGGAAACCGACTCGCCCAAGCGCGCGGCGGTGAACTCGCTTGGCGTCGGCGGAACCAACGCTCATGTGATCGTTGAAGAAGCACCCGCAGCTCAGATCACGACCGAATCGAACCGCGGACATCAGCTTCTGATGCTTTCTGCGCGGAACAACAAGGCGCTTGAAGGCAATAGCAAGAAACTCGCGGAGTATCTGCGCGCAAACCCCCATACCCCGCTTGCCGATGTTGCGTACACCCTCGATGTCGGACGACGTGGGTTTGACCGACGTCGCGTGCTCGCGGTATCGAGTCGCGAGGAAGCGATCGCGTTTCTTGAAAGTGGAAACCCGCGGCGCTTGTTCAATCACGGCGTCACCGAAGCCACTGGATCGGTTGCCTTCATGTTTTCGGGTGCCGGCACCCAGTACCCCCGTATGGCCGCGGAACTCTACGAAGCCGAGCCGATCTTCCGGGAACATCTCGACCGCGGCATCAATCTGCTCAACGAGAAAACCGGCTACGACTTCCGCAAGCTCTTTTTCGCCGAGTCCGATCAACTCGACGCCGCTTCGGCGGAGCTCGAAATCACGGAACGACAGCTCCCGGCGATTTTCGTTCTTGAGGTCGCGCTCGCCGAGCTTTGGAAGTCTTGGAACATCCACCCCGAAGTCATGATCGGGCACAGCATGGGGGAGAACACGGCCGCGTGTCTCGCCGGCGTGTTGTCCTACGAAGACACCCTGGACCTCATGATCTTGCGCGGTGTGCTGATGACCCGCGCCCCGGCGGGTGCGATGACGAGCGTTGCGCTTCCCCCCGATGAACTCGCACCGCTACTCGAAGGCGAAATTGACCTCGCGATTATCAACACCCCGAACCTGTGCGTTGCATCGGGCGCAGTCGAGGCCGTTTGTGTCCTCGAAAAAAGGTTGACTGAACGCGACGTTGACTTCCGCCGTTTGCAGATCCCGGTTGCCGCGCACTCGCGCATGTTCGATCCGATTCTCGCCGAGTTTCGCCAGTTCCTTGAAAGCGTCGAACTGCAGCCGCCCAGCATTCCGTTTATTTCGAATCGCACCGGCAAGTTGATCACGGACGAGCAGGCGACAGACCCGGGCTACTGGGTCGATCACTTGCGCCACACCGTATTCTTCGCCGGCGGCATCGAGACCTTGCTTGCGAAGCCCGGGCGCGTCCTGATTGAGATTGGTCCGGGCCAAGCCCTTGCTTCCTTCGCGAAGCAAAACCCGAACTCACGCCAGGAAACGAACGTGATCCCCACGATGCGACACCGAGACGACGAGATGGCGGACTCTGCCTTCTTCCTCGCGAGTGTTGGACGGTGTTGGGCTTCTGGCCTCGAGATTGACTTTGGCAAGTTGCGCGAAGGAGAGACGCGTAAGCGCGTTCAGCTCCCGACTTATGCGTGGTCCCATCAGAGTTACTTCATTGAGCCGACGGTTCTTGAAACTCAGGGTGAAGACCTTGCGAATCTGACTAGAATTGAAAAGCTCGCCGACTGGGGACATGTGCCGGTCTGGGAGCGCCAAGGTGTCACGCGCGCTTCCGATGGCGAGCCGCGGAGCTGGCTTCTCTTTATGGACGACGCTGGTGTCGGACGACGTCTACAAAAGCGACTTGTTGCGCGTGGCGACACGGTCGTGTGTGTTGAAAGGGCCGACGCGTATTTGAAGCGCGATGAGCACACGTACACGATCGCGCCGGAACGCGGCCGAGCGGGATACGACGTGCTCGTTCAAGATCTCGTTGCGAGCGGCAAGGTGCCAACCCACATCGCGCACCTGTGGCTCGTCACCGCCGAAGAACGCTTCCGCCCGGGTTCGAGCTTTTTTCACCAGAACCTGCAGGACGGCTTCTATAGTTTGTTCTTCATCGCCCAAGCGTTGGGCGATGAAAATGTCGCAACCCCACTCCAGATCGACGTCGTGTCGAACGGGATGCAGGGTGTCGACGCAGACGATGCCGTTCTTTACCCCGAGAAGGCGACCGCACTGGGTCCCGTCAAGGTGATCCCGCGCGAACTTCCGGGTGTCACCTGTCGCAGCATCGACGTGCGACTGCCGGTCCGCCCCGAAAACACGCTCGCGGGTTTGAGGTCGAGCTTCAAGAACCGTGGCGACAGCAACGCTGAAACCCTCGACAGTGTCGCGGACCTACTCGAAATAGAACTCCTCGGCGAAGCCAGCGGTGAAGACGTCGCTCATCGTGGCCGGGAGCGCCTCGTGCGTCACTACCGTGCCGAGCGTCTCGTGAAACCAGGCATTGAACAGACGTCCGGCCTGCGAGAAGGTGGGACGTATCTCATCACAGGCGGACTCGGCGGTTTGGGCCTCACGATGGCCCAACGTCTTGCAACTGAGCTCAAAGCCAAGCTCGTCCTCGTTGGCCGTACCCCAATGCCCGAGCGCGAAGAATGGGACGACTGGTTGCGCAGCCGCGGCGGCGACGATTCGGTTGGACGCAAGATCCGCAAGGTTCAGGAACTCGAGCGTGCAGGCGCCGAAGTTTTGGTGCTGGCTGGCGACGTCACGAACCCCGATCAGATGCGCGACATCTTCCAAGCCGCAGTCGCACGCTTTGGTGTCGTACACGGCGTGCTCCACACAGCCGGCGTAGTAAAAGACGAGCTCATCCAATTGAAGCTTGAATCGAACATCGCCGATGTCTTTGGTCCGAAGATCCACGGCACCGTGGTGCTCGACTCGCTGCTCGAAGAAGCAGGGATCGAGCTGCTGGTTCTGTTTTCGTCAACGAGTTCAATCGCCGCGCCCGGCGGCCAGATTGATTACGTCGCGGCCAACGCCTACCTGGATGCCTACGCGACAAGCAAGGCAAAGAGCTCGGTTCGCACAGTTGCGATCAACTGGGGCATTTGGAACGACGTCGGGATGGCGGCAGAAAGTTTCGCTGCGAACTCTGCGTCAGAGACGTCGACCGTCGACGCCCACGCGGCATCGCCGAGCCACCCACTCTTCACGACGCGCGAGAAGGACGGCCACGGACGCACCGTCTTCGTCAAAACATATTCGCCCGAGCAAGACTGGATCCTCGACGAGCATCGAACGAAATCCGGACATGCCCTGATGCCGGGGACGGGTTATCCCGAACTGGTTCGCGCTGCACTCGGCGAATACAACGAAACGGGTCCGTTCGAAATCCGTGACCTCTACTTCTTGCGTCCCCTCTACGTACCCAACGGAGAAACCCGCGACGTTCGCGTCATGCTTCGCAGCAACGAGCGCGGCTATCGCTTCGAAGTCCGCACCGGTTGCATCTTCGAAGGTCGCGCGGCATGGGAACTTAACGCCCAGGCGAGTGTCGAGTTCAGCCAGCGCGAAGTCCCGGCAGCGGTCGACCTTGCGGGGGTCAACGCGCGCTGCACCAAGAGCCGCAGTGAAGTGGATCCCAATGGGCTTCGTTCCGGCCAAGAAGAACACGTGCGTTTCGGTCCGCGATGGCGCGTGCTGCGACAAGTTTTCTACGGCCATGACGAAGCCCTCGCTGAACTCGAGCTTCCCGATGCATTCGCGAGCGACCTTGACGCGTTCGGGCTCCACCCCGCGCTACTCGACTATTCGACCGGCTACGCGATGGAACTCATCGACGGCTACCAGGCCGCCGACGCGCTTTGGGTTCCGGTTTCGTATGGCCGTTTCGCCGTCTACGACAACATGCCCAAGCGCGTCTTCAGTTGGGTGCGCAAACATGCGAACAATACGACGCAGAGTGATTTCGCAATCTTCGACATTACGATCTGTGACGAGAACGGTCGCGTCGTACTCGAGATCGAAGAATTCACGATCCATCGTCTCGCAGAAGAGATCGAATTTGGGATTACGTCGGGTCCCTCTCGCGGCGACGTTGCATTTGAAGCGGCACTCGGGAGCGGAGACCAGCGGGGCCTGTCCCCCGCCGAACTGCGCCTGCGGCGAAACTACGAACAAGGCATTCGCCCCGAAGAAGGCTCAGAGGCACTTGCGCGGGTCTTAGCCGGAACTCACCACCCTCAGGTCGTGGTGAGTTCACTCGAACTCGACGCCCTAATGCGCCAAGTCGAAATGTCGACGGACGTCGCAGCAGTGTCGAGCACCAAGTTTGAACGTCCCGAGCTCGACAGCGAATTTGTCGAAGCCCGCGATGACATTGAAAGAATGCTGGTGGGCTTCTGGGAAGAACTCCTTGGCGTCGATCAACTCGGTATTCACGATTCGTTCTTTGACCTTGGCGGCCATTCGCTGATCGCAGTGCGCTTGTTCGCGATGATCAAGAAGGCGTACCAGGTCGCGTTCCCGATTTCAGTTCTCTTCGAAGCACCGACGATCGAAGGCTGCGCAGAAATGATTCGCGACGCGGTCGGCGACACGGCGGACGGTGATGATGACGCAGCGCTGGAAAGCGATAAGCGTCGAACTCGTTACAAGTACCTCGTCGCGATGCACGCAGGAGAAGGCGGGCCGAAGACGCCCTTCTTCTTGGTGGCGGGCATGTTCGGCAATGTCTTGAACTTGCGACATCTCGCGAACCTTGTGGGTAGCGACCGTCCTTTCTATGGCCTTCAAGCGCAGGGCCTCTACGGCGATGAGCCGCCCCATGAAACGTTTCAAGAGATGGCAACGGCATACATCGCCGAAATGAAGACGGTGCAACCCAAGGGCCCTTACTACGTGGGTGGGTTCTCGGGTGGCGGGCTTACGGCATTCGAGATCGCGCAGCAGTTGCTCGCGCAGGGTGAAGAAATCGGCGTTCTGCTCTTACTTGACTCGCGCTTGCCCCAAACGCCTCGAGTTACCAAAGTTGATCGCGCAAAAATCCAGCTACAACGACTCAAGAGCCGCGGCCCGGGTTATGCCGCCGAATGGGCGCGCAACCGCTTCCGCTGGCAGATCGAACAGCTGCAGGCGCGTTTCGATCTAGGCGAACCGCAAGAATCGAACGGAGACCAGTTCAACAACGCCGCGATCGAAGCCGCGTTCCGCGCCGCGCTTCCGCAATACCAGATGCAGTATTTCCCGGGCAAGCTCGTGCTCTTCCGTCCCAAGCTCGACTGTGCATACATGCTCGGCAAGGAGCGCGTGCTTGATTCCGCAAAGGAATGGGTCTGGCACGACAACGGCTTTGGGCAGTGGGCAGATGCGATCGACATCCACGAAATGCCTGGCAACCACGACTCCATGGTGCTCGAGCCCAACGTTCGCGTGATGGCGTCTCGGCTGAGTCATTGCTTGAGTGAAGCGGAGAGCCGAGCTACGAAACGAGACGGTGAGGGTGACCGTCTGGGGTCTTCCCAAGACGAAAGTTGAAGCGGATAAAGTCGCGAAGGTGATGCTTCGCGTCGAACTCCGGTCGGCCAACCGTGCGCCAGACGATACGTCGCAGGGTTCCGCCGGTCACGTACGCCAGGTTCGCTCCCCATAAGTAGAGGCGGCCCTTGTTCTTCAAGAAGTAGTGGCGCCGGGAAGCGAACCAGTATGGGGGCGTCGGCTTTGCCTTGTCCTTCATCCCCGTCGACACACTCCCAACATGGGTAACTGAGCTTTCGACGACGTAGAGGGTCGTCCAGGCCGCTTGTCGCGCCCGATAGCAGAAGTCCGTCTCTTCGAAATAAAGGAAGAAGGTTTCGTCCATCAGGCCGATGTCTTCGAGGACCTGGCGACGGATCAGCATGCTTGCGCCGGCGAGCCAATCTACTTGTCGGGTTTCGGTCGGCAAGGGGAGGGCTACGAGGTGCCGCTTCAAGAGTTTCGAAACGAGGCCGAGTCCAAGAGTTGATTCCAGTTCGCTGTAGATCGAGTGGAACTGGAAAGCCGTCTTGTGTGGCACCGGCTCGGGGCCGTGCACGTAGCTGCCCGCAATACCCGCTCTGGGGTTTGCGTCGAGGAATTCGACGAGCTTCCCAATACAGTCGTTGTCGGGGAAGGCGTCAGAGTTGAGGAGATAGACGTAGTCGGGCAGGTCGTCGCTCGCGAGTGCGGGTGCGATCGCAAAATTGTTCCCGTATGCAAAGCCACCGTTGTAGTCGGAGGCCACGACGCGGACACGCCCGTCGAAGTCTCGTTCTGCAACCGCGTTGCACAGCTGTTGGAACGAACCGTCCTGTGAATCGTTGTCGACGACTACGATCTGTGCGTCGGGGTAACGCGCGAGTTCCCGCCAAGCCGCGTCGACCGACTCGAGCGTCATGTCCGGGGTCTTGTAGTTCAAGATGATGGTCAGAATCTTCATGACGATGGTGGGCGAACCTTGTGTCGCGTTGTGAGAACGAAAACCTTTCTGCCGAGAGGGTACTTCACGTGTTGGCGTGTTGGATGCGGGTTTTGTCAGTTGCCTTATCTGCCCACAAGACTCCAAGATCAACGGCCGATCCACCGTTTTCAGCCGGCGTCCCACAGGTTGCGATACGGTGTAAAGCACTTTCGCCGTGCCGGTCAGTCTGTTTGCTCCTGTGGTTGGGAGTGGGGGCGAGAACCGAAGAGAGCCTCAGATCTAGCGAACGCCGACCTTAGGGAGTCGCTCCGTCCATGAAACAACGCAGACGCGATCGATTGCAGCGGTTTCGTCCGGGACTCGTGGCCGCGAATGTGATTTTGGTCTTGATCGCGGTCTTGACTCCGAGCGATCCGCCGTGGACCAATAAGACGCACTGGCGAGAGCCCGGCCCAGGTTTGAAGTTTGGGGGGGTCAGCCAGCTCTTGAGCGAAGCGCCAATCATTTCAGATACGGGCGAGCTTACTCTCGAAGTGTGGCTCGTGCCGGGCTTCACCCCCGGCATACGGAACCAGGAGATCATTTCATTTTACGAGCCAGCTGTTGCACGCCGATCGCTCGTTCTTGGACAATTTCCGCGTGGGTTCATCTTGAAGGGACGAGCCGACAATCCAAGCGGAGATCCCCGCAACGATGAATACATCGGAATCGACGAAGTCGGACTTGTCGATCCCGACCAGCTCACCCATTTGGCGCTCACCGTCACCATTGGCGGAACCACGCTTCATGTAAACGGTCAACCTACTGCGTTGCATTTGCCCGAAACGGCCGCGTATAAAGGTGACCCGTTCGGCGGACACTTGTTGATTGGGAGTTCCAACGCGGGCTGGCATTTCTGGCTCGGAGCCATAATGGGCGTGGCGGTGTATGACCGAGTGCTCACCGAAGCTGAGCTCATCACACATGCACGCCGTGCGGGTGCGGCGCCCGACAAGGCACTCGACCATGACGCGTCGCTACTCGCGCTTTACCGGTTTGAAGAAGGCGGAGGTCGGCGCACGCGTAGCGCGGTTGCGCGCGGTCCCGATCTCACGATCCCCGAGCGCATGACGCGCCCCACGCGCAAGACGTTCTTGAGTACCCACGCAGTAGATGAGGCGAACGTGTCGCTTTTTACGTTCGATGTCGTGAGCAACATCGTGGGCTTCATGCCGCTCGCATTCTTGCTCGCATGGAAGCGAGGGGTGAAGGGAGTTGTCGTCGCGGTTCTGGCAGGATTTGCGTTGAGTTTGTTCGCCGAACTTGCCCAAACGCAAATCGTGGGGCGCTCGTCTTCGTTCGTGGATCTTGTATGCAATACCCTGGGCGCGCTTCTAGGTGGCGCGCTCGCATTTGCATTCGCGTTTCGTTTCGACCTCGACCCGCGCTAGCCCGTGCTGCGTCGCCACTTTCAATTTCCCGCGGCTTTGATGAGATTCTTCATTTCATCGACGCCGTGTTTCTGTACTTGTCCTTCGAGCACTCTGAAGCTGTGCGTCATCAGGAATACAGCGTAGAGCTGTTTTGTTCCATTGAAGATCGCGCGCCTAGCGATCAGGCCGAGCGCTTCGAACGCTACCCCGAGTGCGCGGAGCGGTACCGTGCGCGTTTCGGTCATTTTCTCCAGCGAAACGAGACCATGGGGCGAGAGCCGAAGAACGAGAAGAAAGGCTTCTTATCCGGCGGGTATGCAGGCTTTTGATCGCGTCAGTTGCACGGTGCTTCCGCGCCCGGGTCGAGTTGAGCTAGCCTATTCGGGTGGGACTGGATGTTCGTCGCGCGACAATCGTGCGGAGCGTCCTCTGGGAATCGAGGAGAAATAGCCTTGGCGTTTCGTCAAGTCGCCATCGTGGTTGCGCTGTTCTTGCTGGGTGAAACCGTCGGATGCAGCACTCCCGTCCCTAATACTCCCGCATTTGTTCCGGGCATCGACCCGAGCGATCAACAGTTGACGGTCGAACTACTCGAGTTGGACCGGCAGATCGCTGACCTCGACAGATGGCTCGGCTCTGTCCCATCGTCGTTCGAGTCGGAAGAGGAACGCAGAGGCGTTCAGAAACGCTGGTTCGCAGCCGTCGAGCGGGCGAGCGTCCTTTTGAACGTCGACTTTGACAACCCGGAACTCTTTCTGCGTGCGGGCACGCTGTATCGGCAGGGCTATTTTCTTAAAATTCCCGACACCGGCGCGTCGGCATACACCAGCTTGAACCGCTGCTTGGTTCTCGCGAACGCGCATGTGAACTGTCGCTATGAACTCGCGAGATTGCTTCTCGCTCTGTCGCCCCGCTACGCGACAACCGCGGAACAAATGCTCGTCGAAGCGCGCAGGTTGATTGAACCCGTCACCCGGCCCGAGTTTGAAGCGGCGCTTGCGCGCGCGTACCTCGCGCAAGGGCGGCGAAGTGCGGCACTTCGGCAGATTGAACACTATCTGACGCTGCGGCCCGAGGATCTCGATGCTCAGCGCTTTAGAAGCACACTGATCTTCGAAAGCAAAAGAGGCACACCGCTTCAGTAATTGTTCATTGAAAGGGGAAAATGATGCGCGTAGTCACGATACTGACCGCACTGTGCTGGCTCGTCGCGGCGATTCCATCCGCGGCGACTGCTGATCTCGCAGCAGTCAGGGCGACCTTGACCACTGAGGGATACGTATCCATCCCGTTTAAGCGTGGCGAAGACCGACGCTTCTACGTCGAGGCGGTCATTCACGGTTCGAAACTGCGGCTCATGCTCGATCTCACGAGCGACAATTCGATCTTCGACATCGGTACATTGCGTAATCTCGACATCGCATTCGAACGGACAGAAATCATCATCCCGACTCGTAGTAAGAATGTTCGGATTCACACAGGCAGAATTCTGGGGATCGAATTCGATGGGAAATCGACGGGGCCGATTGAAATCAACGCTGGGGACGTCGATCCGGTCTATAGCGTGAAGCCGGGCGTCGACGGACCCGACGGTGTGTTGGGCGCTGAATTTCTTGGGCGCTACGACGCACTGCTTGACGTCAAAAATCAGATCTTGCTCTTGAAGGTTCGCTGAGCGCATACAACGTACTGCTGGGTGAGCTTATGGCTGACCCGGCGCCCATGCGGACGGGGCGAAGTGTGGCTCTTCGCGTCTCATCATGTTGTCAACAGTGCGACGTGATTGGCTTGCAATGACAGGCCCCGCGTTGACGGCGCAGTTCTTATCTACTGATTGCGGCGAGCGCATAGTAGCTCGAAGCGGGGATGTGCCGGCTTCAAGTGGTGCTGTGTTAATCTCGAACGCCTTATTTGGAGAATAAAACCCCGATGAAATTTCAAGCCGAGCTCGATCGCGCGATCGCGGACAAGACTCTCGTCCATGTCGTCCGCGCTGAGTTTGAAGAAAGTTGTCCCGAAATTGAAGGGCAGGTTCTGTGTAGTAGCGACGCGATCGTCTGTCTCGCGTCCCTCGATGACCGCGTTCGGTTCAACGGCGTCGACATTTTTTACCGCGACCAAATCAGCGAGATCGACGCGCCCGCGCTACACGCGGGTTTCTACCAGTCGGCGTTGCGGCTTCGCGGTGATCCGTTGCCCGAAGCGCCGCCGGTTGACTTGAGCTCGATGCGCCGGGTTCTTGAAACCGTGAGCGAAATTTCGCCTTTGATTGTGATCCATCGAGAAGTCGCAGAGCCCGAGGTCTGCGAGATCGGCAAGATCACCTCGTTTGGCTCCGAGACGTTTGCGCTCCGGGAGATCGACCCTGATGCTGAATGGGAAGAGGGCACAACGGAATTTCGCTACGACGAAATCACCCGGGTAAGTTATGGCGGTGAATACGAAGCCGCTCTCGCCCTGGTCGCGGGAGCCGTCTCTTAGGCTTCACTACCCGACTGCTGCTCGGATTGGCCAAAGAGCTCTCGGTTCGCCCGATTGAGAAAGATGAGCCCGA
>JASDVE010000085.1:27667-28302 GCA_041891195.1 Myxococcota bacterium
CATCTGTCCTTCGTATCCCGGGAACAACACAACCCAAAGCGTAATGGCGACGGTGCGCATGGGGCCCGGCGTGGCGGCACCGAAGAAGATGATGGGCAAGTACCCGAGCATCTGCATGTTGCCGACTTCGACGCCGAAGTAGCTGAGCGCCACCGTGTAAACCCATACGGCACTGAGTAGAGCCGGGGACCTGAGCAGGATGATCATCCCGAAGTGCCAAGTCCGGGCCTGACGGAACGCGTGGAAGACCGGTTTGTCGCGAACGGTCGAGTTGGGAAACAAGGTGCCCCGGAAAAACAGCCGGAAGACAATGAAGACCAGGGCTGCCCCGACTGCCACTTTCGGATTGACCGAAAAAACGTCCGGGAGAGAGTCACCCTGCAACGCGTACCCGACGCTCGCCCAAGTGAGTAGATAGTAGAACTCACAGAACATGATGAAGAGCATGCTCGAGCCTACTTCCCAACCAGGCACGCCGTTGCGTCGGTTGAGATAGAGCGCCATTGCACCCTTCCCGACCTGCTCGTTCAAGATCGACAGGATGTAGCTGCTGCCGCGAATGGGCAGGATATCGACGTAACGAACTTCCGCGTTGTACCAGTTGACGACCCGCCATAGCACGAGCGAGTCGATCA
>JASDVE010000085.1:28312-35438 GCA_041891195.1 Myxococcota bacterium
ACAAGAACGAATACGGAACCATCAGGGCGAGCCAGCTCCCCCACGGTACGCCTGCGAAGATGTCGGACAAGTAAGACACGACGGTTTCACCTTCGCGTCCTGCTGCGCCGGCGATCTTCGTATATAGATACGTGAAGCAGACGGCGGTAATGATCCACGGCAGTGCCCGCTGCCAAAGGGGCATGTTGGGCCGTGCAATCACGTTGCGCTCGGGTGCTTCGTCAGGAGTCGAACTAGATTCAGTCATAACTTTTGGCCTAGGGTCCGATGTAGCGCGCGAGCGTTTCATCGAGAGGTGTGAGTTTAATTCCGAGCACGTTCTGCACCGCGCTGTTGTCGATTTTGTCGTCGTGTTGAAGCACGCCGAGCATGGCGGGTGTGATGGGCGGGTTTTTCATGATCAAGTTCATTGTCCACGCAGCGGCGCGTACGGCTGCGAGGGGGACGCTCGAAACTTGGATGTCGTTGCCGTGTAACTTTCCGACCCGGCGCACAAGTGCGTGATGGGGCAGCGCTTCGGGCCCGCCGAGATCGAGCGTGTGGGAAGCATCCGACTCGTCCTCGACTGCTGCGACCAGCGCGGACAGTAGATCTTGTACGTCGAGTGGTTGTTGAATCGTGAGCCCACCCCCAATCAACCGGGCGCTTGGTTTCTTCGCTTGTGCGCGCAGCGCGCGCGATGCCGGGTCGTCGGGGCCGACCACCATTGGAACGCGCAATGACGTCGTCGGCGCTGAGCCTTTGAGCAGGATCTCTTCGGCGCGGCCTTTGGAGGCGAGACATGCGTTTTTTAAATCGGGGCTCGACCCAAAGATGCTGAGGTAGACGACGCGCCCAACCGCTTGCGTGCTCGCCGCGCTCGCGACTGCGGTGCACGTGTTTTCGTGTGCGTCGGCGTAACTCGTCCCCGCGGATTCTTTCAAGATGCCGACCAAATGCACGATCGCGCGGCAGCCGGCCGCCGCTTGGGTTAAGGCGTCGGTGTCGCGGTAGTCGAGAACACGAATGTCGGGCCGGAACGTTTCCGGGAGCTCGGCGACTTGAGCTGCCGCGCGCTCACTTCGCACCACGGCGCGCCCGGGGATCCCTCGTAATGCGAGTCGCTCGAACAATTGCAGAGCGATCTGGCCATTGCCGCCGGTGACGAGGACAGGGCCATCGCGCCCGGGCGTTGCTTCGTGAGGTGCATCGGTCATTCGCGCAGCCTAGCTGGTTGCACAGCATGGCGACCACGTGTTGCGGCGATTCACGAAAACGAAAAAAATCTAGACAACCCCGTGCTCGCGTTTGACATCGGAAACTGCGGACCTCTACCCTTTGCCGATGCCCTCCAAATACATAGACGTGCAAGGGACCGCCACTTTCCTGCGGCATACCGGCTCCACGACACTGCCCGAAGTTCCGCCGATTCTTTCGCGTGGGGAGATCGTGCTGTGTATTCACCATACGGGTGGGAACAGCCGGAACTTCGACGCGCTTAGCGCAAACCTTGAGGCGAACCATTCTCCCGTGTCCTTCGACTTGCCCGGTCACGATCGTTCCGGATCGCAGGTGAGTCTAGGCAGCATCGAGGCGATGGCGGACTTTGCCGCCGGTGTCTTGAAGAGCCTTGCCGTGGATCGGCCCGCAGTCGTGGTGGGCCACGGCATGGGGGGCAATGTTGCTCTACAGATGGCGCTCGAACACAGCGACGTGGTGCGAGCGGTCGCGGTCATAAATTGCTCGGCACAGTATTCCTGCGGCGACGACTTGATTGAACGAGCGCGTCTCGTTTCGGTGGGGCGCGCGCGACGCGAGTTTGAGATCAAGGCCTTTGCCGAAGGATGCGACGCGAAGATCATTCGGTCGGGCTTCATGGACACGCTAAAGACGGACCCGCGGGTCATCTATCCGAACCTGATGGCGATGCGAGACTGGGCAGGGGCCTCAAGGTTGACTGAAATCGCGGTGCCCATGCTCGTATGCGTGGGCGACAGCGATACCGACGCAAACCGCGCCGAGTCCGAACGCATGTCGAACGTGATTCCCGGCGCAGAGTATCGGGGGGTCGTGGGTGCGGCCCACATGCTTCCGACCGAGCAACCTGAAGCATTGGCGAGCGCAATAAATGAATTCTTGGGAGCGCTGCCATGAGTGTATCGGGACAAGTCGCAATCGCCGGGGTCTACGAACACCCTACACGCTGGGCACCAGAGAAAACCGAATCGCAAATCATGGCGGAGTGCGCGCGCGGTGCTCTCGAAGATTGCGGGCTCGAACTCAGTGACGTCGATGGGCTCTTTGCTGCGGGTATTGGGATGGGGATCATGGGCGTCGTCCATCTCTCCGAGTACCTCAATATTAAGCCCAACTATCTGGACGGGACGAACATCGGCGGGTCTTCATTTGTTGCGCACGTGAGCCACGCCGCCGCCGCGATTCATGCTGGGATGTGTGACGTCGCGCTGGTTCTGTATGGCAGTACCGCGGCATCGAACGCGATGGCGATTGGCACCGGTATGGCGTCGGACGGGAAGGATCCCGCGGGTGCCTTCGTGAGCCCATACGGCATGACGACCGTCGGCAGTTACGCGATGGTGGCCCAGCAGCACATGGCCAAGTACGGAACCACGAGCGAACAACTCGCGCAAATCGCGACAACAACGCGCAAGCATGCATCGCTAAACCCGAACGCAAAAATGCGCGACTTGATCGAAGTCGAAGACGTGATGGCGAGCCGAGTCATCTCCAGTCCGCTCCACCTTCTGGACTGCTGCATCATTAGTGATGGCGGTGGTGCCGTGGTGGTGACGAGCCTCGAACGCGCACGTGACCTAAAGAAAAAACCTGTGGTTTTGCTCGGTTGTGGCGAAGCGGTTTGCCACCAAGAGCTCGGCACACCGGACTTGCTTACGGTTGCTGCAAAGCAGTCGGGCGAGAAGGCGTTCGCGATGTCGGGGCTTACCCACGGCGACGTCGATCTCTGCACCCTCTACGATTCGTTTACCATCACCGTGCTCGTGACTTTGGAGTGCTTGGGCTTTTGTAAACCAGGCGAGGGCGGTGCCTTCGTTGAAAACGGACGCATCGGGATCGGGGGGGCTTTGCCCGTCAACCCGGACGGCGGAGGCTTATCGTCGAACCATCCTGGAATGCGGGGGATCTTCCTCGTGATCGAGGCCGCAAAACAATTGCGCGGCGAATGCGAAGCACGGCAGGTCGACGAGGCAAAGATCGCATGCGTGCATGGCACCGGTGGCATTCTTGGTGTTTCCCACAGCGGAGCCACCTTGCTCCTCGGAACGGATTGAGGCGGAACTCATGGCAAAATCAATTCAGTACAACGCTCAGCCTTTCGACTGGGAAACACGCGCCTATTGGGAAGGTTGCGGGCGACACGAAATTGTCCTGCAGCGCTGCCGGGCCTGCGGTGTGGTTCAACATCGGCCGCGCGCACTGTGTGTGTCGTGCTTCTCCGACGGCATCGAACACTTTGTCGCGAGCGGTCGCGGCACGGTTCACACCTTTAGTGTGACGAATCAGAACGGCTTGCCGGCGTTTCGCGAGGCTTGTCCGTATGTGCTCGCCTACGTGGCGCTGGAAGAAGGTCCGCAGCTCATGACCAACATTGTGGGTTGCGACCCGGCCGACGTGCGGATCGGCATGCCGGTTGTCGTCGAGTTCTGTGACATCGAAGACGAGAGCAACGAAGATGGCGCAGCGGTGCCAAGGTTTCGGCCAGCATGATCCTCGACCTACACAACCACTCGATCAAGTCCGACGACGGGCGAGCCAAGGTCGAAAACTACTGTAAATGGATTACGAAGCGCGAACTCAAGCTCGACGGCTTCGTGCTGAGCGAGCATCGCCAGTACGACTCTGGGTCTGACTACCGGCCACTCGAAGACGAGTACGGGATCCTGATCTTGAAGGCGAGCGAAGTCGAAACCGAATATGGGCACGTGCTTATCTTCGGTGTGAATGATGACCTTGAGCACGCGTTCGACTTTGCGGACGTGCGGGTGCCTCTCGAAGTTGTGCTGCGCGAAAGCAATCGCTGTGGCGCCTTCGCGGTGCCTTGCCACCCGAGTCGGGCGATCGTCGGCATGTTCTCGCACTATGACGAATTGGGGCCGGCAGCTGGCGTCGAGGTTGTGGAAACCCTCAATGGCGGGGGACGTGGCACTGAAAACGTCGACGCGGTGAGGCTCGCCGACGAATTTGGGTATCGGGGCATCGGCGGAAGTGACGCCCACATCGTGAGTCATATTGGTCGCTGCGTGACGGTGTTTGAAGACAAGATCGAGACGATCGAAGACCTCGTTTCGTCGCTGGCCGGCGATCGGTATCGTGCGTCCTCATCAGAAATTGAATCTGCGGCCTAATCCGGCCCGCGCGTTTCGATCACAATTTCGAAAGACAGGCGAAGGAAGGCAATGGAGATCGATATTCCCGCGGTCAAGAAGGAACACGTCGGTTTCGAATTCGACGAAGCTACCTTTGAAATCAAGGCTGAAAAACTTCTCAACTATGCGAAGGCATGTGGCGAAACTGAAGCCCGCTTTGTTGACTCGGAAAGCCCTGACTTTCGCGCGGTTCCCAACTACGCGTCAAATTTCCACGGTCGCCGCAACCTGCCCGACAATTTTCCGGCCGACATCAGACGTAGCTTCGACGCGGGCAAGTGCTGCGAAAGCTTCGCGGCGATTCGCCCGGGTGACACGATTACGGGCCGCAGCCACATCCACGACATCTATGAAAAAACGGGTCGATCGGGGCCGATGATGTTCGTGGTACACCGGATGGAATTTACAAATCAAGACGACACCAAAGTTGCGATCGTCGATTGGCGCCTCGTGATGCGCCTAGGGGAGATGTAAGGGATGGATCAAACCCGGCGCACATTTACCGATGTCGACTTCGGAGACGAACTTCCGGAAACTCTGGCGGACATTCGCATTGAGACGGTTCGAGTTTTTACCGGCGCGGCCGGGATGAATTTTGGACGCTTCAATGACCACGAAGAAGCGCGCAAATCAGGTTTGCCGGGCGCGATCGTTCCGGGCATTATGAGCCAGGGGATCTTTGCTGCAGCGATACACGCCTGGGCGCCCGGTGCGGAGGTGCGTAAGCTCGACACCATCTTTCGAGCCCCACTCGTCGCCGACACGCAAGTGCACGTGAACGGGGTCGTGACGGACTGCGACGAAGAGGGCAAAACCATCGAATTGGATCTCACGATGACCAATGAGGCCAACGAAACCCCGGTTTTGGGCACAGCATTGGTTGCGCTCGAATAATTCGAATCGTCGGAACTACACGAAACTTAGACCCGCTTGGCTACAATCTCCAATGCGGTGCACGGCAACGCACAAACGAACTCAGCGAGAATCAGAACTCACGTGGCGACTCAAGAAGCTTTTGGCGAAATATTGCGCACGGTGTGCGCGCAACGCGGTTGGGAACTTCTCCCCAGCGGTGTCAACGTCACCCATGCGAACGGGCGACATCAGGTCGTTATGTTTGAGCATTTTGAAAATGCCGAGCACCATCTCATTCGACTCGTCAGCATGATCGGAGTTTCGGGCGAAATGCGCCGCGAACAATTGGTACAAGCCCTGCGCGCCAACGCGAGCTTGGCCCATGGTGCGCTTGCGCTGAACGGTGACGAGCTTTGCATGACCGACACCCTGTCCCTCGAAGACTCAGACCCAAGTGAGATTGAATCCACCGTCGCTTATCTGGCAGAAATGGCGGACTACTATGAACAGGTGTTGTTCGGTACGGACCACCACTAATTGTTGCGCGGATAGAAAATGCCGGTTCCACGTTTTCTGGTCGTTGCACTTTCTTCGGAATTGACCGCGTGGCTAGGCGGGTCGCTTGGAAGCCCAGGGTGTTGCTGGTTGGCTTCCTCACCGAAAACGTGGGTTTCGCAGTTGGCGGGTACTACGGCCGTTCATCGGTTCGCAATCATTGCGACTGACTGCTTTTTGAACCGCTCGACTAGACCGTCAACTAACCCCTTGATGCAAATCGGATGAAACATTGCTGAGATTGTTCATGGTCGCGTTGATGATCGCGGCAGTCGTCGCAATCTTTTTAACGACCCGTCGCGGGAAGGAAGTGGCGGACCAGTTTGGCTTAGTGATCCCGGGCAAAGGTCGTGCGCCTGAGGAAGACCACGACTACCTGCTGAAGGTCTGCGGGGGCGATGTCGATGAACTCAAGCGACGCCTTGATGCCACGCGAAAGAGCAATCCAGAACTCAACGAGGCGGGTGCCTACCGACGTGCAATTCGAGAGCACCTGAAAGACAAAATGTAAGTTTGAGGGGTGCTACTGCGCGAAGTTCATGAGAACCGTGAGCATGATCATCGCGACGGTGACCGCGGTAACGCCGGCGGCGAGGTAGGCGAAGAACGCGCCTTCTTTGACAGGCTCGGGTTTTGAAATGCGGTGGATTCGACTGGCATCAAGAGCACCGGCAAGGGCTTCGCCCGCAGAGATGGGTTGTTGCTTCAGATGCCACACAACGGTTTGGTAGTTGGCGCCGCGATCCATCAGTTCGATCGCGAGGAGGAGCGTGGCCACTTCTCTCGATGCTTCGGGCTCCATGCCTCTGGCTGAGATGTCGCGGGACAGCGTCGTCACGCCGAGGGTTCGCGCAAGCGTGTGATGCAGGACGACATGGTCTGCCAAGCCTTTAGCGGCGGGTGCATCCATTCCGCGCTCACGAAATTCATCGATCAAGACATCGGCGCGAGAGCGGGTGCCGTGGTTCGGTGGCGCGGATGCGACGTCGTCTATGGCGGGGCTGGTCGAAGGGGATACCGGGACCGCCATACTTTTGTCCACCAAAGTTGTTGTCGACTTCTATGTGGTACGCGCGCTGATTTGGTTCTTATCGGCTTTTGGGGTTGTGCTCCTTGAGTCCAGCTTGGGCTGGACGATTCTGTGTGTGTTTCGCTGTACGCAGAACGGATCAGAGCGACGGCGTCGCGCTAAGAATGTTTGGCCTTCGCTTTTGCCATCATGTCGAGAGACGACTTCAACGTTTCATCGATGCCTGCTTGGGGCAGGCTCAACCCTCCGTCGATGACGATGTTTTGTCCCGTGACGAAGCGCGATGCATCCGAACAGAGAA
>JASDVE010000086.1:0-7274 GCA_041891195.1 Myxococcota bacterium
GCGCGCCATCGCCGCGCAGACCCACAAGCGGAATCGGTACGTAAACTCAAATGCCCGCCAAGATGGCAACTGCTCTGTGCGCTCTCGCAGGCGTCTTGTTCTAGGTGTCCTTGATCGTTTACGGACAACGTCGATGACTTGTTTTGAAAATCGCATTGCAGTCCTAAGGGCGTGGGGCACGCGCCGACTACGAAGTCGTAACCTGTTTCACGCGTAGCAAACCGCTTGTAAGCTCGATTCGCCAATCGGCTTCGTGTCGACAAACGTCGAGAAACCCTGCCGCCTCCAGCAACGCGTCGGCCTCATCGCGTTGAGCGTCCTCAATAGTGCGATACAGATCCATCAGTCGCTGAATCTTCCACCCGGTATAGAGGGGGCCTTGTGGGCGGATGTCGATGGATTCGCCGGCGCTCGGTTGGGCCAACGCAGCTTCGGCGCGTTCCAGGCTCTGCTCCGCAGTGGCGCTGTAATGCAGCTTGAAGGTCTCAAGCAGTGGTTGGATAGAGGGGGCGATGTAGAGCGAGCCTTGGTCGGACTCTCCAGCGGCGGAAAGCATATGATCGATCCAAAGCGAAAGGCTAATGCACTTCCAGTGAATGTGATCACAGACTTCGCCTGGGTCACGATACAGATGTCCAAACATGGCGTTCATCATGCCAAGGTCGGCCAGGGAGGGGCGGTCACCTAAAAGAAACGGAGTTTCGCGCAGATGGTCGTCGAGACGATCGCAGATCTCTTTGGTCGCCTCTTTCCCTGATTCGAAGTGCTTCTCAGCGATGTGTTGCGTGCGCTTTTGAATCGAGTTGGCGATGCGGCCACCATTGGTCGCGCCGCGCTCTCGGGTAATTTTGTCGGTCACACGTTCGGTGCTGATCTGCACGAACATGTCTTTCGCCCACTCGCTCGTGTCTTTCGCATACCAGCGCAGACCTATGGTTGTCGAGAGCATGAATTCGTCAGCGACGGTTTCGATCAACGTGGCGATGAGACGTTGAAGGGGGTCTTCGGGAAGAACCGGGCGGGTTGGATGGCGTGCTTCCAACTCTTCAACAATCGTGCAGCTGTCCCTTAGAACGGTGCCATCGGGACAGACCACCACCGGGTAAACATGATCGCCCGTAAGCTCTTTGACGCGCATTATCGATTCGATATTTGCGGTTCGCTCAGAATACGGAATCCGCTTGTACTGCAGGCATGCGCGAACCTTGGCGGAGTAATAAGAATTCTTTGAGCCGAAAAATTCGTAGTCGATGTCTTGTCGCACCAAGTTGCTGTCCCTTCATGAATTGTGTCGGTCTAAGTTTCCCGATCTTCAATGGTGACACATTCGGGCTCCTGCACGTGCCGTGGCCCGGTTTCAGGCCTGTGGTCAATCGGATTGACTTTTCTCGCGGCTCGTGCTCGCGCAGGGACCTTGGTGAACCAACCCTTCACGCCGGTTGTCGCGCCTGAAATGGTTTAATCCTCTTGTTCGATCTTGCGAGAGGCATACTCTGAACCCGCTCCCAAAGGGAAACTGCTCAAAATGAGCGTGCACTTCCGTGTTACCGCGACCCCATTCGCCGAGGAAGCAAATGAAAACAAGCAAGATCTACGAGCTACTTGGAACGCAGGGCAGCGGCGCCACCTTGAAGAAAGGCATTGCCGCCGCGATGCCCGCATACCGACATGCTTTGCAAGCGGGTGAAGCAGTACGACCCATTGACGTGGTTAGTGATGGCTCGCTGCTCGTCATCGCGGCCTCCCACCTAGCCTGCCTATGCGACGCTTATTTAAAAAACTTACTTGACGTTGAAGAACTGGGATACGTCGCAACGGCTCTCGATCGCGCGCCCGACTTTAAGTTCGTTACGAAAGAAGTGGAAGAGTGTGCGTTCTTGCTTTCGAGTTCGGACCAGCACGGACCGCCAGGCCATGAAGCGGTCACAGCGATTTACCGTTTGCTGCGCGAGCGCGCGCTATAGGTCGGGGGAGCCTTCATTTGCTCTTCGACGCGGCGAGTCTAACGCGAATGGCACAGGGAGCTGATGGTCCGTGTCTCGTGGCGCCTATCGAAGCCTCGGGATACCGTTCGCGTTCTTATTGTAAGGTTACGTGCCCAATCGCGCGCCCGACGACAGGCGTAAAATTACGTGCGACAGCCCCAGGGTTTGTCGAGGGATCAGCAGTTCTTCCATGTTTGAGATCGCAATTCCCGAAGCCGAGTTTTCAGCCGCCGACGTTTCAGGCGTCGAAATTGGCGCGTGGTCCCAACATTCGGCGGCATTACAGAACGCTCTCGCACAGAGGGGAGTGGTCTGCCTGCATCTCGCTCGTGCACTCGAAGACGAAGAGCTGCAGTCGCTTGTGCAGCTCTTTGGACCGATCAAAGATCCGGTGGGACGCACAAAAGAAGGAGGCAAATTTCGCTATGGCGAACCGCGCCAGGTGATCGATTCGGGTTTCGTGATGACAGACGAAGTCCGCGAAAAACTCGGCGGTCTGAATTTCGGCGGTCTCGATGACGATCGGCCTGGTTTGTTCGAGACCTTCCACTGCGATGACACGTACACCGAGCGCCCCGCCCAAGCGACAGTTCTTCACGCACGCGCACTGCCTCCGAGTGGAGGCGGCCCGACATGTTTTATCGATATGCGCACTGCATACACGCTGCTCGACACTGCGACGCGAAATCGTTTGAGAGATCTTCGGGTCGTCTATGCGTACAACAATGAAGACGCGTTCCCTCCTCGGCGCGCCGCGCGCGGGCCCGGCGAAGCGTTGGTCGACGTAACCCATCCGTTGGTTCGAACCCATCCGGTGACAGATTCGCCTGCGTTGTTCATCGATTTGGATCGCGCGTGCCATCTGGACGGCTTGCCCATCGCGGAGGGTCGTGCGTTGCTACAAGAGCTACAGGATCACGCCGAAAAGAACGCTCTCGCGTGGGAGCACCACTGGTCTGATCACGACGTACTCGTTTGGGACAATGCATCGGTGCAACACAAAGCGGCCGGCAACTTCAAACTCGGAGAGCCGCGACGCTTTTGGCGATACATGGTTGAGGGAGATCAACCCAGGTGATCTTCAGAATGGGTGTCGCACAATGCTTTGGCTCGATCGAGGCTGTATTGTTGGATGAGTGCGCCGAACCATTGGCGTCGGAGGGATGCCCGAAATGACGGTCAACATCGATCACTTTGTTGCGGACTGCGTCGCCGCAGTCGCGTCGCCGGGGACCGAGCGCGCGATTCGCGAAGGCGTCACAAGGCTGGTCTCCGATCCCCAGGCGCTCATGCAAGCGATTGGTACGCCGACGCGTGCCGGTGTGAAGCGCATCCACGTCACAGATACCCTCACGATCGTGAACGTCGTCTGGGCGCCGCGCATGACTTTGATGCCCCATAACCACAATATGTGGGCCGCGATCGGTGTTTACGGTGGGCGCGAAGACAATATCTTTTGGCGACGGCTTGCAGACGATCCGCTGGGGCGCATCGAGGCTGCCGGTGCGAAGTCGCTCGGCCCCAAGGACGCAGTTCCTCTAGGGCCCGAAATTGTTCATTCGGTAACCAACCCGACCGCCCAGTTGGCCGGTGCCATTCATGTTTACGGAGGCGATTTTTTCGCGACCGACCGCAGCGAATGGGACCCTCAATCCCTCGAAGAAAAGCCGTACGACATCGACAAGAACATGCAGTACTTTGAAGATGCAAACCGCATGTGGGAATCGACGTCGTAGTCGGATGGCAATCCCTCGCGCTGCCGAGCCGCGTTGGCAGCACCGTCGACGGCTCGCGCGCGTCATGAACTCGTGCGGCATCGCTACCGCGTCATGGGTTCGATGTCTTCCCACACGGCTTCGCCGGCGCTGCGGAAGAACGACACCAGTGCTTCGGGTAGCCAGTCGGTGACCGCAGAGCCGTAATAGGGCAGGCCTTTCAGGCGCGCGTACCAATTGGCCAAGTTGGGTCTCACGCTGGCTTCAAGCAACGGCGTCATCGCGAGGTGATCGAGACGCAACACGTATGGAAGCATGCATGCATCCGCGACCCCAAACGATTCGCCAGATAGCCATGGGTTGTTCTTGAGGTCATTTTCCATATCGTTTAACAAGTTGATGAAGACCCGCAGCGCCCCTTCAAACTCGGGAGCCTTTATGCCGTTTTCAATGACGCTACGCCGCTCGGCGCGGCGCTTGGGGTCGGGAATTTCAGCGAGGTTGCGCTCGCGTACTTCTTCGGGCTGGTTGAGGATGATGTTGCGCGGACCCATTGCGAACGTGACGATTCCCGCCATCGGCTGAACCTGGGTGTCCGCGCGCTTTATCCAGAGACGAGCAGCATGACGCTTGACCGGGTCAGCGGAAAGCATCGGAACTTCTGGGAACGCATCTTCGAGGTACTCGTTGATAAGGGATGACTCGATCAACACGCTTCCGTTGTGCACGAGCGTGGGGACAACGTGGTTGGGGTTGAGCTTCACGTAGTCGGGGTCGTGTTGTTCGCCGGCGATCAAGTCGATTTCGCGGCTCTCGAACTCGAGGGCCTTGCCTGCCAGAACGAGTCGAACCTTCTGGGAACAGGTTGAAGCGGCGCCGTGGTAGAGAGAGAGCATGGATAGGCCTTTCGTAGGGTGAGGGGAAAAACGTGCGTTGATTTTCTCATCTTCCGCATGCGCTGTCGACCTCAAGAGAATGCGACGGTCCATGCCTTAATCCGCCCGACCCCAGCGGAGTTTTGAAAAATTGGGCACGCTTGCGGTCAAATTGGAACGCAACGCAATCGGGCACGCGATCGTCCTCGCGCTTTGATGACGCCGTGTGTCGGCGGGAAGGAGTGGTGAAATGACGAAAGGATCATGTCTTTGTGGCGCAGTCAAGTTCGAGGTCGGGGACAACACGACTGAGATCGGAATGTGTCATTGCTCCAAATGCCGAAGGGTCTCGGGCACGGCGTCCAACGCGACGTTGATGGTGGGCGTCGACGGGTTTCGTTGGATCGCTGGCGAAGACACACTTGCGAAGTACGCCATGGACGATGGCTGGGGGGTATGGAGATGTTCGGTTTGTGGCTCGCCCGTTCCCAGGATGCATCCGGCCGGCCAAGCGTATTGGGTACCGGCGGGCTTGCTTGAGGACGACCTTAGGGTTGGTGTCGCGGGGCATATCTTTGTTGGCTCACGCGCACCTTGGGACAACATCACGGACCGCTGCGCCCAATACGAAGAGGGCGTCGACGGCAAGAAGCTTCGTTAGCGGGCAGTTGGAAAACCTGCGTCTGTATTTTGCTACCCCGCGTCCTTATTTTATTAACCCGCGTCTCCTGATAGGGACGCTTGTTCGGCCATGACCTGAACTTCGGCTGGCTCGTGTTACTCTTTCGAAGTCGTTAATATGCCGCCGTTGTAAACCATCTCCTGCGAATTGAACTGTGCCATCTCATCTGAACGCAAATTGCCGCGCCCGGTCGCTTGCATTCACAAACGGTCTTGCGCGATGACGCGCTTTTGGCTGAAAGGTTTGTTCATGACTACGCCTCTTTGGTGTCTACTCATTGCTTCATTTATCCCATTTGTCCTCGCCGGGATCGGCGGTTACCTACGCGTGCAGCAACTTGGGGAACTCGATGCGAATCACCCGCGAGTTCAGGCACACGAGCTTCGCGATGTAGCAGCCCGTGCATACGCGGCTCAACAAAACGCGTGGGAAGCGCTCGGGCTCTTTACCGCTGCGGTTGTGACTGCGCACTTGGCTGGTGCCGATGCCGGAAGCTCGGCGACGGCCGCTAGCGTGTTCATCGTCGCGCGGGTCCTTCACGCAGGTACATATATCGCGAATCTGGCACCCGTTCGATCAGGTGTGTTCATCGTGGGCCTGGGCAGTTGCATCTACCTCTTTTATCTTGCTGCCTCGGCGTGAATCAGGTTGTTGATGCGCGCGACAAAATGGCGATTAACGAAAGAGGCGCGCATCGCGCATGAACTCTGGATCCTAGTCCCGGCCTGCAGGCTCGTGATGTTGGCGGCACTGTTGTTTGTCGGATGGATTCGTGTTTCGCCGCCGTCGCGTCTAATAGGGGCCGTTTGCAACCAATGCGATAGGAGAACAGGCAGTGTGGCGGGCGACATCGAATCGAGGGTACGCGGCGAGATCGAGTCACTTCAT
Source organism: Myxococcota bacterium (assembly GCA_041891195.1). Classification (GTDB taxonomy): domain Bacteria; phylum Myxococcota_A; class UBA9160; order UBA9160; family UBA4427; genus DUBZ01. The sequence goes on from JASDVE010000086.1 coordinate 6,146, forward strand.
CACTTTTTTGTAGGTTGGTTTGGTGGTGAACTGCCAGCCGAAACGCTCGATGCAGATTTTTTGAATCGCGATCCGCAATGTGAAGGTTCGCCGCTTGTTCAATCGGAATTGTTTGGCCAGCTGCGAAGAGTGGCAGTGCGACGCATTGGCTTCCCCGTTTCGCTGGCTTCACATTTATGAAACTTGGCTACCGAAGTGCTGATGTCGGCGGGACCTTATGATTTCTAGCGCCGTGTGGAATTTCGGGGCGACCGGGCTGCGCTCCGCACTGGTCCTCGCTGTGTTGGCGGCGCTGTTGTCTGTATCGCTAGTCATTCCCTTGCAAGCGTCCGCGAGTGAAGACGGAGACGCAATTCGAGATGTCTTTCGGGCTTATCGAAGCGCCATCTTGGACGGGAAGGGTCAAGATGCGGCCGATCTACTTGGTCAATCGACCCTCGACTACTTTGACCGCATGCGCACCCTGGCGCTAGACGGCGACGCGGCGGCGGTGCAGTCCACAGCGTTAGTCGACCAAATGCAAATCATGCTCTTTCGCTTGCGCGTCCCGACCAAAACGCTGGAAACGCTTTCCGCAAAGGCGCTGATTGCATACTCGGTCGAACAAGGTTGGATCGGGAAGAAGGGTGTGCAAAAGGTGACGCCCGGGAAGGTACAGTCCGAAAAAGACGGTGCGCTGCTTCATGTAAACGTCGATGGGGAAGATGCCGGACCGGCTTTTCGCTTTTATCGCGAGGCCAAGGGTTGGCGTCTTGACCTCGTTCCGACGCTTAAAGCGACGGACGGGGTTCTTCGCTCGACTGCACTTCGTGCAGGTGTACCTCATGCAGAGTACATCCTGAAGGTGATGTCTCTTGCACTCGATACCGAAGTTGGCGACGAGGCTTGGGAACCGCTGCGCGGAAAAGTGGCGACTGAGTAGGTCAGTTTGGCGTGGAAATAAGAAGCGAGGCCAGGGAGAGCACAACGTTGGAGACCCCCATACCATTGCTCCGCCGGTTCGCTGTCGACGTGTTCTGTGCGTTGCTTTCAAACTTGTTTTGCGCTGCCAAGACTGCGGAAGACGTTTGACGTGACGTTTAAGCGGATCTGCGTATTTACGGGTTCAAGCCCCGGAGCGCGCGTGGCC